>NZ_JBQYSN010000027.1:0-51536 GCF_052686535.1 Agrobacterium sp. DKPNP3
CCGACCTGGGGTGTGGATGCGGGTGCGGCAAGCCGCATCCGTCAGGCGCTTGTCGATCTCGCCAAGGCCGGCTCGGCCGTTATCGTCATCAGCCAGGATCTCGATGAAATCTTCGAGGTCGCCACCAATATCGCAGTCATTTCCGACGGCAAGCTTTCCGATGTTCATCCGGTGGAGGAGATGACGCTTGAAAAGATCGGCCTATTGATGGGCGGCATTCACACGTCACATTCGGGAGCCGCCCAGCATGCGCATTGAACTTGAAAAACGCGCAGGGGTCTCGAAACTTTTTACCCTGCTTTCGCCGCTTCTGGCGCTGGTGCTGACGCTGCTGGTCGGCGCCATCATGTTCGCCATGCTTGGCAAAAATCCGGCCCATGCGCTTTATGCCTTTTTCGTCGAGCCGCTGCTCGAGGTCTGGTCGCTGCATGAGCTGGCGATCAAGGCCGCGCCGCTGATACTGATCGGCGTTGGTCTTTCCATCTGTTATCGCTCCAACAACTGGAATATCGGCGCGGAAGGGCAATTCACCATCGGTGCGATTACCGGTTCCATTCTGCCGGTGCTTTATCCCGACTGGCATTCCCCGCTTATCCTGCCGCTGATGATGGTGATGGGCGCTGTCGGTGGCGCGCTTTATGCGGGTATTCCGGCGCTGTTGAAGACCAAGTTCAACACCAATGAAATTCTTGTCAGCCTGATGCTGGTCTATGTCGCGCAGCTGTTTCTCGACTGGTTGACGCGCGGCATCTGGCGCGATCCGGCGGGCTATAATTTTCCGCAGACGAAACCCTTCAACGAAAGCGCCGTGCTGCCGGAAATGCTGGCGTCCGGCCGGGCGCATTGGGGCTTCGTCTTCGCCATCGTTGCGGCCATCGCGCTGTGGTTCATGATGCGCTACATGCTGAAGGGCTTCGAAGTCACCGTGCTTGGCCAGTCGGCCCGGGCAGGGCGATTTGCCGGTTTCTCCTCCAGCCGCATGGTGTGGTTTTCGCTGCTGCTTTCCGGCGCGCTGGCCGGGCTTGCCGGCATTTCGGAGGCGTCCGGCTCCATCGGCCACCTCCAGCCCAGCATTTCGCCGGGCTATGGATTTACCGCTATCATCGTCGCCTTTCTTGGCCGCCTCAATCCGCTCGGCATTATCCTCTCCGGCCTGGTTCTGGCGCTGACCTATCTCGGCGGCGAGGCAGCCCAGCTTTCGATCGGTGTTTCGGACAAGGTCACGCGCGTGTTTCAGGGGCTGATGCTGTTCTTCGTGCTCTCCTGCGACACGCTGATCTTCTATCGCATCCGTGTCGTTTTTTCCGGCAGGACGCATCGCAGAGAAGGAGCGGCATGATGGATATGCTTCAGGCCATTCTCCTTACCGTCATCACCGCCGCGACGCCGCTCGTCATAGCCGCGTCTGGCGAGCTGGTGGTGGAGCGCTCGGGCGTGCTCAATCTCGGCGTCGAGGGCATGATGATCATGGGGGCGGTCTGCGCTTTCGCGACAGCGCATATGACGGGTTCGCCCTATCTCGGCATTCTCGCTGGCATTGCCTCGGGCGCGGTGTTTTCGCTGCTGTTCGGCTTCCTGACGCTGACGCTGGTGACGAACCAGGTGGCGACCGGCCTTGCGCTGACCATTCTCGGCCTCGGTGTATCGGGCATGCTGGGCGAAAGCTTCGTTGGTCTGCCGGGCATCAAGCTGCAGCCGATCGTGTTTCCTGTCTTGTCGGAAATACCCTTCATCGGGCCGCTCCTCTTCCGGCAGGATCTGATCTTCTACCTCTCCATAGCGCTTGTCGCCGGCATAGGCTGGTTTCTGTTCAAGAGCCGTACGGGCCTGAAAATCCGCGCTATCGGCGACAGCCATGCTTCGGCCCATGCGCTCGGCATCAACGTTATCCGGACCCGTTATCTGACCGTCATGTTCGGCGGCGCTTGTGCCGGTCTGGCCGGTGCGCAGCTGTCACTCGTCTATACGCCGCAATGGGTGGAAAACATGTCCGCCGGGCGCGGATGGATCGCACTGGCGCTCGTCGTCTTCGCGTCCTGGCGTCCGTGGCGTCTGCTGGCTGGCGGTTATCTGTTCGGGGCGGTCACCATCGGACAGCTGCACGCGCAGGCCTTCGGCATCGGGGTGCCGTCGCAGCTGCTTTCGGCGCTACCTTATCTTGCAACCATTGTCGTGCTGGTCATCATCTCGCATAATCGCCGCACGACGTTGATCAACACACCGGCATCTCTCGGCAAATCCTTCGTGCCGGACAGATGAAAAATTCTCACGTCTCCAAACCAACAGGGGTAAAAATGAAAAAACTGGTCATCGCACTTGCCGCTTCCATCGCGGCACTTGGAGGCGTTGTTTCCTCCGCTGAAGCCGCAGACGCTAAGAAGGTCTGCTTCATCTATGTCGGCAGCCGCACGGATGGCGGCTGGACGCAGGCACATGACATCGGCCGCGAAGAGTTGCAGAAGCACTTCGGCGACAAGATCGAGACGCCGTTCCTCGAAAGCGTTCCGGAAGGCCCGGATGCCGAACGCGCTATCGAGCGTATGGCCCGTTCCGGCTGCGAGCTGGTGTTCACCACCTCCTTCGGCTTCATGGACGCCACCGTGAAGGTTGCCCAGAAATTCCCGAAGGTGAAGTTCGAGCATGCCACCGGCTTCAAGACGGCTGAGAACGTTGCGACCTACAATTCGCGCTTCTATGAAGGCCGTTACATTCAGGGCCAGATCGCCGCGAAAATGTCGAAAAAGGGCGTTGCCGGTTACATCGCATCCTTCCCGATCCCTGAAGTGGTGATGGGCATCGACGCCTTCGTTCTCGGCGCACAGTCCGTCAATCCGGACTTCAAGGTCAAGGTCGTCTGGGCCAACACATGGTTCGACCCCGGCAAGGAAGCCGATGCCGCCAAGGCGCTGATCGACCAGGGCGTCGATATCCTGACGCAGCACACCGACACGACGGCGCCGATGCAGGTTGCGGCCGAGCGCGGCATCAAGGCTTTCGGTCAGGCTTCGGACATGATCAAGGCCGGGCCCGAGACGCAGCTGACGGCGATCAAGGATACCTGGGGCGCTTATTACATCAAGCGCACGCAGGCGCTTCTTGACGGCACCTGGAAGTCCGAATCGGTCTGGGACGGCCTGAAGGACGGCATCCTGACCATGGCCCCCTACACCAACATGCCCGACGACGTGAAGAAGATGGCTGAGGAAACCGAAGCCAAGATCAAGTCCGGCGAACTGCACCCCTTCACCGGCCCGGTGAAGAAGCAGGACGGTTCGGAGTGGCTGAAGGCTGGCGAAAAGGCTGAAGACAAGGTGCTGCTGGGCCTCAACTTCTACGTCGCCGGCGTGGATGACAAGCTGCCGCAATAATGACGCGCGTCGCCTGGGCTGCATCCGCACGCCGTCATCCCCGGCCTTCAGCGCGATCAAGTCCTGATCGCAAAGAGTCTTTTGACGGCGCAGACACGTCGTGGCTGGATGCCGGATCAGGTCTGGCGTGACCGGAAAGAGTAGCGACCACTTCATCAACGCAGGCCGTGCATGAATTCATGCGCGGCCTTTGTTATTTTCACTGGTTTTATTGCTTGAACGAAGTTTGCCTTTGCTTTTCACGCAACTTGATGTTTTTCACTATAATCTGACTTGAGATATACGCGTCTGGCGCGATTTTTTGAGATCGCCAGCCGAACGGAAGGACATGACATTTGCAGCGCGGAATGCTCGATGCAGCGATCGGTTTTCGAAAGCTGCGGACCAATCATGCACAGGTCGTTCACAAACTCGGTCTGGATATTGTCTCCGGCACCTTCAAAACTGGCGACATTCTTCCCGGTGATGCCGAGTTGATGGAGCGGCTGAAAGTCTCCCGCACCGTGCTGCGCGAGGCGATGAAGACGCTGACCGCCAAAGGAATGATTTCGCCGAAGGCGCGGATCGGAACGCGGGTAACGGAGCGGGACAGCTGGAACATGTTCGACAGCGAAGTGCTGCTCTGGCATTTCGAAGCCGGGGTCAGTGACGAGTTTCTGCTGCATCTCTACGATATCCGCCACGCTTTCGAACCCTATGGTGCCGCGCTCGCCGCCGTCAGGGCGAAGGATGCAGACATCACCAGGCTCGCCGCCTATGCCAACGAGATGGGAAATACCGCTTATTCCAAGGAGAAACGGGCGCTCGCGGATATGAATTTCCACGTGCTCATCACGGAAATGTCCGGCAACCCGTTCATGCGCACGGTGGGGTCATTGATCAAGGCGGCGCTCGTTGGCATTTTCCGGATGAGCAACCCGGATACCGATCCAAACGAGATATCCGATGTCTCCGCCTCCCATCTGAGACTTGTCGAGGCATTTCGTCAGCGCGACGAGGTTACGGCGCGGCGCGAGATGGAAAGGCTGATCGAAAACGGTCGCCAGCAGGTGCTGGAGTTCACCGCCCGCAACCCGCGCAAATAGATGATTTCGCTCTGGCGTTGATCACGATTGATGAAAATCGGTGCGGAAATTTGGTGCATATTTGCATGGTTTCTTAAGCGGGCCGCCGCTATAGCAATTCCGGAATGAAATTATCGATGCGTCCGCCTGTCCACCGGCGGCGCGAAGTCAAACATATGCCGTCGTCGCGGCTTCCTGCGGTCGTGACAAGGTGTCGGAGGTCTTATGGAGCGCAGCTCTCTAGCCGTAATTCTCGCAGCGGGCGACAGCACGCGCATGAAGTCGTCGAAATCCAAGGTGCTGCATCCGGTCGCCGGGCGTCCGATGATTGCGCATGTGGTCGGCGCTGTGGCTGGATCGGGTGTGGGAACGGTGGCCCTCGTGGTTGGACGGGATGCCGAAAACGTCACGGCGGCAGCGAGCCTGCCGGGTGTTGAGGTCGAAGCTTTCCTGCAGACAGAGCGGAAGGGCACGGGCCACGCCGTTCTTGCCGCCCGCGCCGCCATCGCTCGCGGCTTCGATGATGTCATCGTGGCCTATGGCGATGTGCCGCTGATCACGTCCGCAACGCTCGACCGGGCGAGAGATGCCATCGCGGCCGGCGCCGATGTCGCCGTCATCGGATTTCATACCGAGCGTCCAACGGGTTATGGCCGGTTGCTCGTCAAGGATGGCGAGCTGGTGGCAATCCGTGAGGAAAAAGACGCAACCGATGCGGAGCGCAAGGTCACATGGTGCAATAGTGGCTTGATGGCGATCAATGGCCGCAATGCGCTTGATCTGCTTGACCGCATCGGCAACAGCAATGCAAAGGGCGAATATTACCTGACCGACGTGGTGGAAATCGCCCGCTCTCTCGGCCGCCGCGCTGTCGCCATCGATGCGCCGGAGTCCGAACTGGTTGGCTGCAACAACCGCGCGGAACTGGCCTTCATCGAAAGGCTCTGGCAGGAGCGCCGGCGTCATGAATTGATGGTGGACGGCGTTTCCATGATCGCGCCCGAGACCGTGTTCCTGGCCTTCGATACGGTGATCGGACAGGATACACTGATTGAACCCAATGTTTTCTTCGGACCCGGGGTGACGATCGAGTCCGGCGTCGTTATCCATGCCTTCTCGCATCTGGAAGGCGCGCATGTTGCACAAGGCGCCGAGATCGGTCCCTATGCGCGGCTGCGCCCGGGGGCAAACCTGCACGCTAATTCCAAGGTCGGCAATTTTTGCGAGGTTAAAAAGGCCGAGATAGGCGAGGGCGCCAAGGTCAATCACCTGACCTATATCGGCGATGCCTTTATCGGCGCTGGCAGCAACATCGGCGCCGGCACGATCACCTGCAATTATGATGGCTACAACAAGGCTGAAACGCGGATCGGCGCCAACAGCTTCGTCGGCTCGAACTCGTCGCTGGTCGCACCCGTGACGATTGGCGAGGGGGCTTATATCGCTTGCGGCAGCGTCATTACCGATGATGTGCCCGCCGATGCGCTGGCTTTTGGGCGCGCGCGCCAGGAGGTGAAGCCGGGTCGGGCAACGGTGGTCCGCGAGCGGGCAAAGGCGCTGAAGGACGCAAAGAAGGAGTCGTCTTGAAGGACGCTACCAAACGATACTGAACCTGACCGTCGGCATCATTGCTGATTGCGCGGGAAAGATGAGTAGTTTCGGCGAAGAGATCGTCGTCTGGAGATATATATGTGCGGAATTGTCGGAATTGTCGGAACTGAGCCCGTTGCTGAACGGCTTGTCGATGCGCTGAAGCGACTCGAATATCGTGGTTACGATTCAGCCGGCGTTGCCACCATCGACAATGGCGCGATGGATCGCCGCCGTGCCGAGGGCAAGCTGTTCAATCTCGAAAAGCTGGTGTCCGAACAGCCGCTGCCGGGCGTGGTCGGCATCGCGCACACCCGCTGGGCGACCCATGGTGTGCCAAACGAAACCAACGCGCACCCGCATTTCGTCGATGGCGTAGCCGTCGTCCATAACGGTATCATCGAGAACTTCGCCGAACTGCGCGAAGAACTGATCGCCGAGGGTGCCACCTTCACCACCCAGACCGACACGGAAGTGGTTGCCCAGCTTCTGGCCAAATACACCCGCGATGGTCTTGGCCATCGTGAGGCGATGCTGAAGATGCTCAACCGCGTCACGGGCGCCTATGCGCTGGTGGTGATGTTCAAGGACGATCCCGGCACGCTGCTTTCGGCGCGCTCCGGCCCGCCGCTTGCCGTCGGTTATGGCCGCGGAGAAATGTTCCTGGGGTCGGATGCCATCGCGCTCTCGCCCTTCACCAACGAAATCACCTATCTGGTCGATGGCGACTGTGCCATCGTGACCCGTCAGGGTGCTGAGATCATCGATTTCTCCGGCAGACCGGTGAAGCGCGAGCGGCAGATTTCGCAGGCGACGGCCTATGTGGTCGACAAGGGCAACCACCGTCACTTCATGGAAAAGGAAATCTACGAGCAGCCGGAAGTCATTTCTCACGCGCTCAGCCATTATGTGGATTTCGCCTCCAAGACAGTGAAGGAAGCCGATAAAGCCATCGATTTCGCCAGGCTTTCCGGCCTCGCGATTTCCGCCTGCGGTACGGCTTATCTTTCCGGCCTGATCGGCAAATACTGGTTCGAGCGTTATGCGCGCCTGCCGGTGGAAATCGATGTGGCCTCCGAGTTCCGTTATCGCGAAATGCCGCTTCAGCCATCGCAGGCGGCGTTGTTCATTTCTCAATCCGGCGAGACCGCCGATACGCTGGCGTCGCTGCGCTATTGCAAGGAAAATGATCTCAAGATCGGCGCCATCGTCAACGTACGGGAATCGACGATCGCACGCGAATCAGATGCGATTTTCCCGATCCTTGCCGGGCCGGAAATCGGTGTCGCCTCCACCAAGGCTTTTACCTGCCAGCTCGCCGTGCTCGCGTCGCTGGCGATTGCCGCCGGCAAGGCGCGCGGCACGATCACACCTCGGCAGGAAACCGAACTCGTGCAGCATCTGATCGAGATGCCACGCATCATGAGCAAGGTGCTCAACATCATCCAACCGCAGATCGAGGCGCTGTCGCGCGATCTGTCGCGTTTCAAGGACGTGCTTTATCTCGGCCGGGGCACCAGCTTTCCGCTGGCGCTGGAAGGTGCGCTGAAGCTCAAGGAAATCTCCTATATTCACGCAGAAGGTTATGCCGCTGGCGAGCTGAAGCACGGACCCATCGCGCTCATCGACGAGAACATGCCTGTTATCGTCATCGCCCCGCATGATCGCTTCTTCGAAAAGACCGTCTCGAACATGCAGGAGGTCGCAGCCCGTGGCGGCCGGATCATCTTCATCACGGATGAGAAGGGAGCTGCTGCTTCCAAGCTCGATACCATGGCGACAATCACGCTGCCGACCGTCGATGAATTGATCGCACCGATGGTCTTCTCGTTGCCCATCCAGTTGCTGGCCTATCATACCGCCGTTTTCATGGGGACGGATGTCGACCAGCCGCGCAACCTTGCAAAATCGGTCACGGTGGAATGATCATCCGGCCGGAGCGGCAGGGTGACGAAGAGGCGATTGCCCGCGTTACGGAAGAAGCCTTCCGTAACGTCGACCACAGCGACAAGACCGAACATCTGATCGTGGCGCGGCTGCGTGAGGCCGGTGCGCTCACCGTTTCGCTCGTGGCCGAAGACAGCGAAGGGATCGTCGGCCATATCGGCTTTTCGCCCGTGACGCTCTCAAGCGGCGAGACGGGCTGGTTTTGTCTCGCGCCGCTTTCGGTGACGCCGGAACGGCAGGGCGAGGGCATCGGCTCACGGCTGGTGCGTGAGGGGCTTGGTGCGCTCGATCGGCTGAGCGCGTCGGGATGTGTCGTTGCTGGCGATCCCGATTATTATGGACGCTTCGGTTTTCGCGCCGTCGAAGGCCTTGGTGCCCTTGGGATTCCTGACGAATATTTCACAGTTCTTCGCTTGCATGGGGGAACGCCATCCGGCATTGTCAGTTTTCATCCGGGTTTCGATAGCGACAGCGCTTAACGCGAACGGTAAATGACCGACATTTCTCCCAAAATTTCCTTTGCCACGCGGTTGCGCAACAGCTTCCTTACGGGCGTTCTGATTCTCGCGCCCGTCACCATCACCATGTGGCTGGTGTGGAGCTTCCTGCAATGGGCCGACAGCTGGGTGAAGCCCTACATCCCCGCCCGTTACGATCCCGAGCAATATTTCGATGTCGCCATTCCCGGCTTTGGCCTGTTGATCGCCGTCATCGGCATTACCCTCATCGGCTTCCTCGGAAATAATCTGATCGGCAAATGGATCGTCGGCGTCGGCGAATCCATCCTCAACCGCATGCCGCTGGTGCGGCCGATCTATAAAAGCATCAAGCAGCTGTTCGAATCCGTTCTGAAGGAGCACTCGAACTCGTTCAAGAAGGTCGGCCTCATCGAGTTCCCGTCCTCGGGCACATGGGCGATGGTCTTCGTAGCGTCCGAAGCAAAGGGCGAGCTTGCGCATCGCTTCAACGAGATGGGTCAACAGATGGTCGCCGTGTTCCTGCCGCCGACACCGGTGCCGACGGCGGGTTTCCTGCTGTTCGTGCCCAAGGACAAGATCGTGATGCTGGACATGACCCCGGAGGACGCGGCAAAACTGCTGATCTCCGGTGGTCTCGTCGCGCCGGATTTCACGCCGCCGAAGATGATTGCGCCGGTCTAATCTAGAGAACGCCCGGGATGTCCGTCTGCGAAAAGTCGTTACCGACATAAAGCAAACGGCAACCCTCTGTTTTCGCCAACTCGTAGGCAAAGCAGTCGCCGAAATTCAGTCCGGCAGGATGAACGCCCTTGCCCCAAATGCGATAAGCTTCCGAAATGCCATGCGCCGATTTGGGGGTGACGGGCTTGATTTCGGCGCCCAGACCTTCGATCAGCATCTCTAGTTCCCGGCTGCGGTCGCGCCGCTGCGCCACGATCATGGCCTCCGCAAGCGTCCCCGCTGAAATGAGCAGAGGTTCATCCGTTTCGAGCGCTGAGGCGCAGGCATCCGCTTTGGGTTCATCGAGCAGGATCGTCATCAGAGCCGACGTATCGATAACGATCATTTCGGAAGGCCGTGCTCGTCATAGAGAAAATCCTGACTATGCGCGGCATCCGGGCCGTTATCGGCTCTGTTGGCGACAGTCGCGCGCACTTTTGCGAGCGCGGCGCTACGGGATGTTTTATCTGCCACGACGGTGACCGGAACCAGCCGCACGGCTGCGTGGCCATGACGAGTGAGAATGACCTCATCACCGGCTTCGGCGCGGCGCACCAGTTCGGTAAGCTGACTTTTTGCATCAGTCACGGATATCTGCACGGCTAACCTCGGGCGTTAAAGTTAGCGTTATATTAGTCCATTCAATGGACCATATCAATCCTCGTCGTCCAGATCATCCACGTCTGTTTCTGTGGTCGTGGCGTGGAACACCGGCACGAAAAGCCGCATATAGACCAGCCTCACGCTCCAGCCTTCTTCCAGCGCCAGGCTCCAAGCCTTCTTGCGGCCGGGCTTTTTGAACATCTTGCCGATCGCCTTTTTCTCGCTCTTCGCAAATGTCTCGGGTTGCAGGATGTTCTGCGGCGAGCACAGCGCGTATCCCTTGCGGAAGGCGGGCGGCGGGCGGCGGGGGTCGATCATGTTCATGGCGATCACTTTCAGCCGGCGTGCAGGAAGCGGATCGCTTCGTCGCGGCGGTGCAGGTAGAGCAAGGTGCGTAGCGCATCGCCGCGTGGACCTGTCAGCTCGGGATCACGCTCGATGACATAGGCTGCGTCCTTGCGGGCGATTTCGAGAAGATCGGCGTGGGCCTCGAGGCTGGCGATGCGGAAGCCTGGCGTGCCTGATTGACGTGTGCCGAGCAATTCCCCTTCGCCGCGCAGCTTCAAATCTTCCTCGGCGATCAGGAATCCGTCTTCGCTGTCGCGCAGAATGGAGAGCCGTGCGCGGCCGTTTTCGCTGAGCGGGCCCTTATAGAGTAGGATGCAGGTGGAGGCCTCGTCGCCGCGTCCGACGCGGCCGCGAAGCTGGTGAAGCTGGGCAAGGCCGAAACGTTCGGCATGTTCGATGACCATGATCGTCGCGTCAGGCACGTCGACGCCCACTTCCACCACTGTCGTTGCCACCAGAAGCCGGGTTTCGCCGTTCTTGAAGGCCAACATGGCGGCGTCCTTCTCCGGGCCGCTCATACGTCCGTGAATGAGACCGATATTGGTGCCGAGCATCTGCGAGAGAACCGCGTGTCGCTCCTCCGCCGACATCAAGTCGGACTCTTCTGTCTCCTCCACCAGCGGGCAAATCCAGTAGGCCTTCTTGCCTTCCTTCAGCGCTGCGCGCAGCCTCTCGACAATATCACCGATGCGTTCGGTTGGGATCGTCACGGTCTGGATGGGTTTGCGGCCCGCCGGTTTTTCGGTGAGCTTGGAGACATCCATGTCCCCGAAGGCAGCCAGAACCAGCGTGCGTGGAATGGGCGTGGCGGTCATCACCAGCATATGCGGCGTGATGCCCTTGGCAGTGAGGCGCAGGCGCTGATGCACGCCGAAACGGTGCTGTTCATCCACAACGGCCAGCACGAGGTTCTTATAGGTGACGCTATCCTGAAACAGCGCATGGGTGCCGATGACGATCTGCGCTTCACCCGATGCGACGCGTTCCTCGATCTCGCGGCGTTCCTTGCCCTTGGTACGGCCGGTCAGCAC
Source organism: Agrobacterium sp. DKPNP3 (assembly GCF_052686535.1). NCBI lineage: Bacteria > Pseudomonadati > Pseudomonadota > Alphaproteobacteria > Hyphomicrobiales > Rhizobiaceae > Agrobacterium > Agrobacterium sp. DKPNP3. The sequence continues at coordinate 11,151 of NZ_JBQYSN010000027.1, forward strand.
TTCCACCGTGAGGCCCACGGCTTGGGCGAGTTTGGAGATGGTGGCATAGTGCTGGCGGGCGAGGATTTCCGTCGGCGCCATCAGCACCGCCTGTCCGCCGGCTTCCACCGCCGTCGCCATGGCCATCAACGCTACCAGCGTCTTGCCAGCGCCGACATCGCCTTGCAGCAGCCGCAACATGCGGTCTTCGCCGGCCATGTCGATCAGGATATCCTTCACGGCTGCGCTCTGGCTTGCCGTCAGCGAGAAGGGCAGTTGCGACAGGATCTTTGCGGCTATATCACCCTTGGCGCGGATCGGCTGGCCCGCGACCTTGCGCAGCCGCTGGCGCACCAGCGCCAGGGACAATTGCCCAGCCAGGAATTCGTCATAGGCAAGCCGTCTGCGCGCCGGGGCTTGCGGTTCGATATCGGCGCTGTCGCGCGGGTCGTGCAATTCGCGGAAGCTGGACGCCACGTCACCGAAGCCCTGCCGGGTCTTGAGCGTCTCGTCGATCCATTCCGGGAAAACCGGCAGCTTCGACAGCCCGCCTTCGATCGCCTTGCGCAACACCTTGGCGGAAAGGCCGGCGGTCATGGGATAGACGGCTTCGACCAAAGGCAGGTTGTCCGCCTCGGAAAGCTTCACCATGAAATCCGGGTGCACCATGGAGGCGCGGCCGTTGAACCAGTCCACCTTGCCGCTGACCAGAACCTGTTCATCGACAGGCAGGGCCTTGGACAGCCAGTCACCCTTGGCGCGGAAGAAGGTCAGAGCCAGTTCGCCGGTTTCGTCATGCAGGAAGACGCGATAGGGGGCGGAGCGGTTACCCGGCGGTGGCGGCTGGTGTCGGTCAATGCGTCCCTGAATGGTGACAATGGCGCCCGGGGCTGCGAGCGCGATGCCGGGGCGGTTCCGCCGGTCGATGACATTGGAGGGCGCATGGAACAAAAGGTCAATGACGCGCGTATCGTCCGCACTCTCCCGCCCCAGAAGTTTCGCCAGGAGATCGGCAAGCTTCGGCCCCACGCCGGCGAGCGTGGAAACGGAGGCAAACAGCGGATCGAGAATGGCCGGGCGCATGGCCAGCAAAATCGGGGAAGGGAATGGCTTATGCAAGACTTCGCGGGTCACAAAGCCGGGTTATCACCGGCAGATTTTCGCGGCCGTGGCATTATTTCGATAAAAACCGGTTCCCAAGCGTTCGCCTCCTGTTCTATAGGAGGTCGCGATCAACATGCTGTTGAATGGTCAACCGAAAGGTGAATGCGATGACTGGACTGGTGCGCACGAGCGCCGATCTCGATCCGAGACGCCGGCGGATACTTTACCGCTGCTGGCACCGCGGCATTCGCGAGATGGACCTCGTTCTCGGGCAATTCGCGGAAGACAATATCGCGCTGCTTACCGATGAGCAGCTCGATGAGCTTGAAGTCATCATGTTGGAAGAAGACAATGACCTCGTCAAGATGGTGACGGGTGCCCTTGCCATTCCTGAAAAGTTCCAGACCCCCCTGTTCATGAAGATCGCATCCTATCGTCCCGATTTCGATCTCGTCACCGCAGACAATGTGAAAGCGTGAAACCATGATAGCCGGATTCGATGCAAAGCTGGTGTCGTCGGCCGATACGCCGCTGACCATCGGAAACGTGCCCGCAGGCATGGAAGCGCTGCTGCTTGCCGAGATGGCGCGCGCAGGCACCTCGGTTGCCTACGTCATGTCGGATGGCCAGCGTATCGCCGATCTCGAACAACTCCTCGGCTTCGTTGCGCCCGATATTCCGGTCATGACGCTGCCGGCCTGGGACTGCCTTCCCTATGACCGCGTGTCACCAAGCGCCGACACGTCGGCGCGCCGTCTGGCGGCGCTTGCCGGTCTCATCAGTCACGCCAAAAAAGCGCATCCGGCTATCGTTCTGGTTACCGTCAACGCCATGCTGCAGAAGATGGCGCCGCGCGACATTATCGAAAGCCTTGGCTTCTCCGCCAGGCCCGGCAACCAGATCCGCATGGAGGATATCGCCGCGCGGCTGGAGCGCAACGGCTTCGACCGGGTGGCGACGGTGCGTGAAGTGGGCGAATTCGCCGTGCGCGGCGGCATTCTTGATGTTTTCGTGCCAGGGACCGAAGAGCCTGTGCGGCTCGATTTCTTCGGCGATACGCTGGAGAGCATCCGCACCTTCGATCCCGCCAGCCAGCGCACCATCGGCCAGGCGCGGTCGCTTGACCTCAATCCGATGAGCGAAGTGACGCTGACGCCCGATACGATCAGCCGGTTCCGCAAGAATTACCTCTCGCTTTTCGGTGCTGCGACGCGCGACGATGCGCTTTATCAGGCGGTCTCCGAAGGCCGCCGATATGCCGGCATGGAGCACTGGCTGCCGCTGTTTTACGAGAAGCTGGAAACCGCCTTCGATTATCTCAAGGGTTTTCGCATCGTCACGGACCATACGGCGAAAGAGGCGGCCAAGGAGCGGTCCAAGCTGGTGCTCGATTATTACGAGGCGCGACGCAGTTCCGGTGAGACGAAAGGATCGACGCAGGGTGCGCCCTACAAGCCCGTGTCTCCCGGCCAGCTTTATCTCAACGGCAAGGATTTCGACACGGCCCTGTCTGCCGTCAATGCGGTGCGTCTGACACCCTTTAATGAGCAGGATAGCGAGGGAAGACCCGTCGCCACGCTGGACGCGCATGTCGGCCCGCGCTGGGCGCGGCAGCCAACCGAAGGCGAAAGCGAAGAGCGGGTCAATGTCTTTGCATTGGCCGTGAAACACATAGCCGAGCGCCGCGCCCAGGGCTGGAAGGTGCTGATAACAGGCTGGTCGGAAGGTTCGCTCGACCGGCTGCTGCAGGTGCTGAACGAGCACGGGCTTGAGAAGATCAAGCCGGTTGCCTCGCTGAAAGAGGTGGAGAAGCTTGGCAAAGGCGAGGCCGCCTCGGCGGTGCTGAGCCTTGAGGCGGGTTTCGAGACGGGAAACCTTGCCGTTATCGGCGAGCAGGATATTCTCGGCGACCGCATGGTGCGGCGCTCCAAGCGCCGCAAGCGCGGTGCGGATTTTATCTCGGAAGTGGCCGGGCTGGACGAGGGCTCGCTCGTCGTTCACGCGGAACACGGCATTGGCCGTTTTGTCGGTTTGCAGACCATCGAGGCGGCGGGCGCACCGCGTGCCTGTCTGGAACTGCACTATGCCGATGATGCCAAGCTGTTTCTGCCGGTTGAAAACATCGATCTTCTCTCGCGTTACGGCTCGGATGCGGCAGAGGCAACGCTCGACAAGCTCGGCGGCGGCGCATGGCAGATGCGCAAGGCCAAGCTCAAGAAGCGCCTTCTCGACATGGCCGATGAGCTCATCCGCATTGCGGCCGCGCGCCTGGTGCGCCATGCGCCGGAGCTCATTGCGCCGGACGGGCTCTATGATGAGTTTGCTGCGCGTTTCCCCTACGACGAAACCGAGGACCAGCTGAACGCCATCGAGGCGGTGCGGGAGGATCTCGCGGCCGGCCGGCCGATGGACCGCCTAATCTGCGGCGACGTGGGCTTCGGCAAGACGGAAGTGGCCCTGCGCGCCGCTTTCCTTGCCGCCATGAATGGCGTGCAGGTGGCGGTCGTGGTGCCGACCACGCTGCTCGCCCGCCAGCATTTCCGGACTTTCTCGGAGCGTTTCCGCGGGTTGCCCATCCGCGTGCAGCAGGCGTCGCGCCTTGTTGGTTCCAAGGAACTGGCGCTGACCAAAAAGGAAGTCGCCGATGGCAAGACCGACATCGTCGTCGGCACGCACGCGCTTCTCGGTGCGGGTATCAGCTTTGCCAATCTCGGCCTGCTGATCATCGATGAAGAGCAACATTTCGGCGTGAAGCACAAGGAGCGGCTGAAGGAGCTGAAAAGCGATGTGCATGTGCTGACGCTATCGGCGACGCCCATTCCGCGCACCTTGCAGCTCGCCATGACCGGTGTCCGCGAACTCTCGCTCATCACCACGCCGCCTGTCGACCGCATGGCGGTGCGCACTTTCATTTCGCCGTTTGATCCGCTCGTCATTCGCGAGACGCTGATGCGTGAGCATTATCGCGGCGGCCAGAGTTTTTACGTCTGTCCGCGGCTTGCCGATCTCGCCGATATCCACGCCTTCCTTCAGTCGGATGTGCCGGAGCTGAAGGTGGCGGTGGCGCATGGCCAGATGGCGGCGGGCGAGCTGGAAGACATCATGAATGCCTTCTATGACGGCAAATACGATGTGCTGCTGTCGACGACCATCGTTGAATCCGGCCTTGACGTGCCGACGGCCAATACGCTGATCGTGCACCGCGCCGATATGTTCGGTCTCGCCCAGCTTTACCAGCTGCGCGGCCGTGTCGGCCGTTCCAAGGTGCGCGCCTTCGCGCTCTTCACCCTGCCGGTCAACAAGGTACTGACGACGACTGCCGAGCGCCGGCTGAAGGTGCTTCAATCGCTCGATACGCTCGGCGCGGGTTTCCAGCTGGCGAGCCACGACCTTGATATTCGCGGCGCGGGCAATCTGCTCGGCGAGGAACAATCCGGCCATATCAAGGAAGTCGGTTTCGAGCTTTACCAGCAGATGCTGGAAGAAGCTGTCGCAGAAGTGAAGGGTGACGAGCAGGTGCAGGATAGCGGCTGGTCGCCGCAAATCTCTGTAGGCACCTCGGTCATGATCCCGGAAGATTATGTTCCTGATCTGCATCTGCGCATGGGTCTTTACCGCCGCCTTGGCGAGCTTGCGGATATCAGCGAGATCGACGGTTTCGGCGCGGAAATGATCGACCGTTTCGGCCCGTTGCCGAAAGAGGTGCAGCACCTCCTCAAGATCGTCTACATCAAGTCGCTCTGCCGCATTGCCAATGTCGAGAAACTGGATGCCGGTCCGAAGGGCGTCGTGGTGCAGTTCCGCAACAAGGAATTCCCGAACCCGGCAGCGCTGGTGGGGTATATCGGCAAGCAGGGATCGATGGCGAAGATCCGTCCCGATCACAGCCTGTTCCTCAACCGCGACCTGCCGACGCCGGAAAAGCGGCTGACGGGAGCGGCGATGATCATGACGCAACTGGCGGAGCTGGCTCGGTCCTGACGCGACGTTGGGTGGGTTTGGTTTTACCCCCTTCTGCCCGGCAGGGCAGAGGGGTAAAGCCAAGCCCACCTTGGCCACTCACAAATGCGCTCCACGCGGCTCAGAGAAAATTACCGCGATGTAACGAAACGGACATGTATCGGTAGTCTTCACGGGCGTAATCTTTTCCTCATACCCGGTGCGGCGGATCAGTGATTGCCGCCGGGTTTTGAAGGAGCAGGACGATGTGGACCAATATCAACAGGTTTGCCACCGCTGGTCTGGTTGCTTTGACAATTGCGGGCACCACAATTGCCACCACCAGCCAGGCGGAAGCGCGCAATAATTTCGGCCGCGGCCTTGCCGCAGGCATTGCCGGCACGATCATTGGCGGAGCGCTGATTGCCGGGGCAAGACATCCGGGCTACGCTTACGGCCCGGCCTATTATGCGCCTGCATACGGTCCGCCTGTTTACGCTTCTCCGGCCTATGGTCCGCCTGTTGTCTACCAGCCGGTCTATCCCCGCTGCCATGTGGCCTGGAGGCAGAATGCCTGGGGCGACATGTATCGGGTCAGGGTTTGTGATTGATCGACAGGCAGACCGGCGGCGTGCAGAGCGTCGCCGGTTTTTTGCATGTTTCAGCTAGCGGCTGTCTTCCGGCGTGATGCCGACGGCCACATTCTGGTCGGTCGCGGCGATCGAGGCGGGCAGCGGTACTTTTCTCTGCTTTTCACGGATCAGCGTCAACAGGCCAGAGCCTACAATGAGGGCGATGCCGATCAGCATCCATCCATCGATACGATCACCGAAAATCAGATAACCGAACAGGATGGCCCAGAGCATCTGGCTATATTGCGTCGGGCCGATCATCGCGGCCGGCGCATATTGGGCGGCATACATGACCAGGACGTTGCCGAGCGCGCCGAGCAGGCCATATCCCGCCAGCAGCAGCCATTGTTCGCCACCCGGCATGATGAATGTCGGCACCATGGCGATGCCGCTGATGGTGAGACAGCCGAGCACGCCGGCGCCATACAGCGAGACGTTTTTTTCCGATGGGCCCATGGCGCGGAAGATGACGATGCTGAGCGCGCCGCTGAAGCCGCCGATGATGGCACCGAGATGACCGATGCCAAGTTCACGGAAGCCCGGCCGCAGGATGACGAGCACGCCAAGGAAGCCGATGATGACGGCGGACCAGCGGCGGATGCCGACCTGTTCCTTCAAGAACACCACCGACATGATGGTGACGAAGGAGGGGAGCAGGAAGATCAGCGCGAAGGCTTCGGCCATGGACAGATGGGTGAAAGCGGTGACGCTGCCGACCGCGCCCGTGCCGGCGGCGAAAAAACGGATGATCCACAAAGGCCGGTTGGTCGTCTTTACCACATCCAGCCAGCTGTCATTGCGCTTGCGGATGAAGGGTAGGGCGACGAGGCCGAACAGGGCTCCGAAGAAGGCCGATTCAATCGGCGAAATCTGGCCTTCAATGAGTTTAACGCTGGCATCGCTCCAGGCATAAGCAGCGAAGGCTGCAAAGGCGAGCAGAATGCCTTTCAGGGTCTGGTCGGACACGGAAACACCGGCAAAAATCGAGTTGTTGAAAACCGCCGGTGATTTGACCGTCAGTTCATCGATCTATGCTCGTCCGCCTTGATTTTTGCAATATCCCGCAATGCAGCAATCAGGACATCGGGTGTTTGTGCACCGCTTATGGCGTATTTCTGGTCGATGATGAAAAAGGGCACGCCGGCGACACCCATCTGCTGGGCAGCATCGATTTCAGCGATGACCGTATCCTTGTCCGCATCTGAAGCCAGCAGCCGCTCCACCACTTTCGCATCCATGCCAGCCTTTGCTGCAATGTCTGTCAGCACGGTGTGATCGCCGATATTACGGCCCTCTTCGAAATTGGCCTTGAACAGGCCGGTCACGACGCGTTCCTGAACGTCGCGGCCTTCGGAATGGGCCCAGAGCGACAGGCGGTGGGCATCGAGCGTGTTCGGGCCGATCTTGATCGCGTCGAAATCGTAGTTGATGCCGACGTCCTTGCCCAGCTGGACCAGCGTCGCATGGGCCTGTTCCAGACGTTCCTTGCCGAGCTTTTCCTCGAGTGCGGCTTTCTGGTCGACGCCTTCTGGCGGATAATCGGGGTTGAGGCGATAGGGACGCCAGTTCACATCGACGCTGATTTCGTCCTGCACCTCGGCAATGGCAAGATCGAGCCGAGCTTTGCCGAGATAACACCATGGGCAGACCATGTCCGATACGACGTCGACAACGATGCGTTCCATGGCTGATATTCCTTATATGATCGACATGATGGCGGCAGGTTATTGCGCCCGCGCATCCCACCAGGTCTGTTTCTGATTGCCCTGTATGGGTGTCATATCCGGGCGGTCGATATATTTCCAGCGCGCGACCCATTGGGCGCCGATATAATAGAGCGGAATGATATAATGTCCCGCCACCAGCAGGCGGTCGTAGGCGCGCACGGCTGCCTGGAAATCTTCCGTCGAACGGGCCTGCAACAACGCCTCTATCATCCGGTCTATATCTGGATTGGCAACACCTGCATAATTGAAGCTGCCCTGCGCATCGCGCGACAGCGAGTCCCAGCGGTTCAGCTGCTCCATCCCGGGCGAAAGCGATGAGGGCAGGGAGCGAATGATCATGTCGTAGTCGAAGCTGTTCGAGCGGGCCTGGTATTGCCCGTCATCGACCGAGCGGATGCCCATGGCGACGCCGATCAGGTTCAGCGAGCGCTGATAGGCAAGCGCGATGCGTTCCTGCGCCGGATTCTGCGTCATGATTTCGAAGGCGAGCTGGCGGCCATTGGCATCGGACATCCTGCCGTTCTTGATGCTGTAGCCCGCCTCTTTCAGCTTGTCGACGGCCATTTTCAGAACCTTGCGGTCGGCGCCCGTGCCGTCCGTGGTCGGCAGGGCGTAGGTGCCGGCCAGCAGTTCCGGCGGCATGGATTTTGCGGCATCGCCCAGCAACGCCAGCTCACGCTCGTCGGCGGCGTTACCATAGGCGCCGAGCGGCGAGTTCTGCCAGTAGCTCTGGGTGCGCTTGAAGGAGCCGCCGAGGATGTTTTTGTTCATCCATTCGAAATCGAACGCATAGGTCAGGCCTTCGCGTACCTTTTCGTCGGCAAAGACGGCGCGGCGGGTGTTGAAGACGAGGCCGAACATGCCGGTCGGCAGGCGCGGCTGGAACACGTCCTTGACGATATCGCCGCGATGGACGGCCGGAAAATTATAGGCCTGTCCCCAATGGGAGGTATCGGAGGTGCCGTTGATCGCATCGCCTTCGGGGTAGATGTCGATATCACCTTTCTTGAAGGCCTCGAACATGGTCGTGACCTGGAGGAAATAGGTGATGCTGATCTCGTCGTAATTGTCGAAGCCGACTTTGCCGGGAATATCCTTGCCCCAGTAATCGGGGTTTCTCTCCCAGATGATTCGCTCGCCCGGGCGCAGCGTCTTGATTCGGTAGGGGCCGGAGCCGATAACGTCGCCAAGGCCCGCCTGTTCGAATTTTTCAGGATCCGTCGCATGTTTCGGCAGGATCGGTGTCGAGGAGGCGAGAATGAGCGGGGTCTCGCGATTCGCCTTGTCGTTGAAGGTGAAGCGCACGCTGCGATCGCCGGTCTTCTCCATCTTGGCCACGCCCGCGAGACGGGTGTTGAAGGGCGGCCGGCCCTTCTCCTTGAGGAGGTTGAAGCTGAAGATCACATCGTCAGGCGTGACGGGCTCGCCATCCGACCATTTTGCCTTGGAGTTGATGTTGAACTGGACAAAGCTTCGCTCCTCGTCCCACTCCACGGTTTCGGCCAGCAGGCCATAGAGGCTGAAGGGCTCGTCGCTGGAGCGCAGCATCAGTGGCTCGTAAAGCAGATTGCCGAATTCCGGATCCCAGACGCCGCGCGCCGTGGTGCGCATTCCCTTGAGAACGAAGGGGTTCAGGCTATCGAACGTGCCGACCACGCCATAGGAAATACGCCCGCCTTTTTTCACGTCCGGATTGACATAGGGCAAGTGCCGGAAATCGGCAGGAAGGGCAGGTGTGCCATGCATGGAGATGCCGTGCAGCGGCTGTGCCTGCGCGGCGCCGCCTGGAAGCAGGGATGATCCCAAAAGGAACAATGCGGGGATGAGGGCCGCAAGGTTGCGCATGTTATTATCCTGTCTAACTGTCCGTCCGATGATCGTCACGATGGCTTATCGTCATGATTCTGGCAGATATGTAGCACAGGGACATTGCACGACCCATGCGGGAGCGGGAAATCTTGGCTCCGCTCAAGAAAAAGTTAAAGAAGTGCTGGATATCGCCGCGATCGGCATGTAACAGGGTGGCCGGAAGAGACGGGTCACGCATTTGCCTCATTTAAACGACAGTTGAACGGGCAGAAGGATACCGCCATCGGCGAACAGGACTTTGCGGTTCTGTTCTGGCAGACATTCAGGAGACGGAACTCTTATGATGCACAAGGCAAACACATTCACCCGGACGGCTCTGTCCGCTCTGGTCCTTTCTCTCGGCGCAGTTTCCGCTCCGGCCATCTCGCAGGCGCAGGATGCTGCCCCGGCTGCCCAGGGCGGCGCTGGCGCTCCTCCGCTCGGCTGGTTCAAGACCTGCTCCAAGCAGGAAGACAACGATGTCTGCGTCGTGCAGAACGTGGTTCTCGCCCAGAATGGCCAGATGATTACGGCAGTCGGCCTCATCACCGTTGAAGGCAAGGTCAACCGCAAGCTGTTGCAGGTTTCCGTTCCGACCGCGCGTCTCATTCCTCCTGGTGTGATGATGCAGATCGACGGCGGCAAGGGCCAGAAGCTCGACTACGCCGTTTGCCTTCCCGACAAGTGCACGGCCGAAGTTCCGCTGACGGATGCCATGATCGCGTCGCTCAAGAAGGGTAGCGAGGTGGTCTTCACCTCCATCAACTTCCGCCGCGCGCCGAACCCCATCAAGATCGCGCTTTCCGGCTTCACTGGCGCCTATGACGGCCCGGCGATCACGCAGTCGCAGTTGGCCGAAAGCCAGCGCAGCCTGCAGGAAGGCATGCAGAAGAAGGCCGAAGAGGCTCGCAAGAAGCTGGAAGCCGCTCAGGACGCTGCCAAGGGCGCGCCGAAGCCCTGATTTCCAGCGCAAGCTTCAGAAAAAATAGAAAACCGGTCTGGCGACAGACCGGTTTTTTTATGCGTGTTCGACATCCCGGGAGGAGGGAGATGCTTGGCGGGCGTCAATGCGCCGTGGACATTTTCGGACGCCATTCCCCGTTTGGCGCCTTGTCAAAGATGCGGCCGATATTGGGATTTCTCAGCGGCGTCTCGTTTTCGTCGTGGACGAGGTTCTGCTCGGAGACATAGGCGACGTATTCCGTCTCGTCGTTTTCGGCGAGGAGATGGTAGAAGGGCTGGTCGCGTTCCGGCCGAATTTCCGCAGGGATGGCATTCCACCATTCCTCGGTATTGGAATATTCCGGGTCCACGTCGATTACCACACCGCGGAACGGAAACACCTTGTGGCGAACGATCTCGCCAAGCGTAAATTTTGCGTCTCTTTGTTTCATGGCATGTACTTCCTTTCCCAATATTAGTTGGGTGTAGATTAGGAAATATCAAGGGCTAGCGGTCGTGGTGGCGGCCTGCCGAAAGGCTCAGCGCTTTCTGCCAATCGGCGCGGTGGCCAGAATGACGCCGCCCGTGACCAGCACGATGCCGATGGCGTGGTAGCTCTCGAAAGTCTCGCCGAGGAACAGCGTCGCCATGACGATTGATACTGGCGGCATCATGTAAAGGGTAATGCCTGCCGTCGCCGGGCCGAAAACGCGTACCGTATGGGTGAAGCAATAAAAGGCGAGAAGCGAGGCGAAGAGAATGATGCCGCCGATTTTCGCCCAGGCCAGGCCTGTCGCGGGCAACATGCCGCCCTGCGCCAGTTCCAGTGCCGCTGGCGGCAGAAGCACCAGCGCGCCGGAAAAGGCGATCAGCCCAAAAAGGCTGAAGGAGGCCATCTGCCGGGCCGCCGGATCGCGCAGAAGCAGCGAATAGATCGCGAAGGCGATGGCGGCGGTCAGGATCGCGAAATCGCCAATGTTGAAATTCATGTGACGCAGCGCGGAGAGGTCGCCCTTGAGCACGATGGCGGCAACGCCGGTAAATGCGATCACCATGCCGGCCACTTCCAGCCTCCTGATGACCCGGCCCTGGAAGATGCGCTGGAACAGGATGATGAACAGCGACGACGTGGTGTAGATCAGCGTGCCGTTGGCGGCCGTCGTCATGGTGAGACCCCAATAGACCACGCCCCCGCAGACGCCCATGCCGAGCATACCCAGAATGAGCCAGAGCAGCGTCTTGCGCCGGACGAAGGCAAGGCAATTGCGCCAGTCGGCCACCAAGAAAGGTGCGATGATGAGGGTCGAGCCGATCCAGCGGATGAAGGCGGCGATGAAAGGCGAGACTTCGCCGACGACGCCACGGCCGAAAATGACGTTGCTGGAGAAAAAGAATGGCACAGCCAGAAAGATGAGCCAGTCCGTAAAGCGTGCGGGCTGAGAGACTGGTTTCGTTGGCATGGGCTTGCGTCACATCAGTAGAATAAAAAACGGCGGCTTTCCGGGGAAAACCGCCGCGATGACTGGAGCGCCCCGGTGGAGCGCTCGCAGGACCGATCAGGCCGAGTAGTACATGTCGAATTCGACCGGGTGAGGGGTCATTTCGAAACGCATGACTTCCTGCATCTTCAGCTCGATGAAGCTGTCGATCTGGTCGTCGTCGAACACGCCGCCGGCGGTCAGGAACTTGCGGTCCTTGTCGAGGCTTTCCAGCGCTTCACGCAGCGAACCGCAGACGGTTGGGATCTTCTTCAGTTCCTTGGCGGGAAGGTCGTAAAGGTCCTTGTCCATCGGCTTGCCGGGGTGGATCTTGTTCTTGATGCCGTCGAGGCCGGCCATCAGCATGGCCGCAAAACCGAGATAGGGGTTCTGGGTCGGGTCCGGGAAGCGGACTTCGACGCGCTTGGCCTTCGGATTGGAGCCGAAGGGGATACGGCAGGAGGCGGAACGGTTGCGCGCGGAGTAAGCGAGCAGAACCGGCGCTTCATAACCCGGCACCAGACGCTTGTAGGAGTTGGTGGTGGGGTTGGTGAAAGCGTTGATCGCCTTGGCGTGCTTGATGATGCCACCGATGTAATAGAGGCAGGTCTCGGAAAGACCGGCATATTCGTCGCCCGCGAAGGTCGGCTTGCCGCCCTTCCAGATTGACTGGTGAACGTGCATGCCCGAGCCGTTGTCGCCGAAGATCGGCTTCGGCATGAAGGTTGCCGTCTTGCCATAGGCATTGGCGACCTGGTGCACGACATACTTGTAGATCTGCATCTTGTCGGCGCTGGAGACGAGCGTATCGAACTTCACACCCAGCTCGTGCTGTGCAGCAGCCACTTCGTGGTGATGCTTTTCGACGACGACACCCATTTCGGCGAGAACCGTCAACATTTCGGAACGCATGTCCTGCAGGCTGTCGATCGGCGGAACCGGGAAGTAACCGCCCTTGACGCGCGGACGGTGACCGAGGTTGCCGGTCTCGTAGTCGGTGTCGTCGTTGGACGGCAGTTCGGACGAATCGAGCTTGAAGCCGGTATTGTAGGGGTCTGCCTTGTACTTCACGTCGTCGAAGACGAAGAATTCAGGCTCGGGGCCGACGAAAACCGTGTCGCCGATACCTGATGCCTTGAGGTAGGCTTCGGCCTTCTTGGCGGTGCCGCGCGGGTCGCGGTTGTAGGCTTCGCCCGAAACCGGGTCGAGAATGTCGCAAAGGATGACCAGGGTGGACTGGGCAAAGAACGGATCGACATGGGCCGTGGCCGGATCGGGCATCAGCACCATGTCGGACTCGTTGATGGCCTTCCAGCCGGCGATCGAGGAGCCGTCGAACATGACGCCATCGGCGAACATGTCTTCGTCCACACAGACAATGTCCATGGTGACGTGCTGCAGCTTGCCCTTGGGGTCGGTAAAGCGCAGGTCCACGAACTTGATGTCGTTATCCTTGATCTGCTTCAAGATATCGTTTGCGGTCGTCATTTAAACATTTTCCTTGAGTGTGATGATGACGAGGTGAAAACCCAAGCCTCCCCGGCTCGGGACGTTTTTAATTATATGGCGTCAACGCCTGTTTCACCGGTACGGATGCGGATGACTTCCTCGACATTGGAAACGAAAATCTTTCCATCGCCGATGCGTCCTGTCTGTGCCGCATTGCGGATCGCCTCAATGACGGCCTCCGCATTCTCATCTGCCAATACGACTTCGACTTTCACTTTCGGCAAAAAGTCCACAACGTACTCTGCACCGCGGTAGAGTTCCGTGTGTCCCTTCTGACGACCAAAGCCTTTTGCTTCCGTGACCGTGATTCCCTGAAGACCGACTTCCTGAAGGGCTTCCTTCACTTCGTCGAGCTTGAAAGGCTTAATGATCGCTTCGATCTTTTTCATGAGAAAATATCTCTCCGCTTCTCCCGTTAAAGCAGGTAAATCCCGCTCTGCCACAAGAATGCACGTATTGTGCCAGATCGGAAGCCAGCTTGAAGAAAAAACTTCGCTCACCGGCCCCACCAGCACAAAATGCATCTAGTTTTTGCGATTTTCCAGCCAATTTCTCGTCAGACTCCGAAAAAATCATCTGCATTTCGACCGATTTGTATTATTTTAGTAATTTTGAATATTTATAATTTTATGATCGCTTAAATGTTGATTTGTTTATATTTTATGCAATTGACTATTATTTCCTCACTCAAATCTGCTCATTTTTGTATCGATTGCCTTTGCCGCGTTTTGCAGGGATGATCGGGGTATGACATCTCTTAGGCACCTGCTTCTCATCGCCCCCGAAACTATGGCCCGGATCGACGCGGCAACCGGCCAGTCAGGCATCCCGCTTTATGACCTGATGGAGCGGGCGGGCCAGGCGGTCGCAGCTTCTGCGTTTCGGCACTATCCGCAGGCGCGGCGTTTTGTCGTTCTCTGTGGAGGCGGCAATAATGGTGGCGATGGTTATGTGGCGGCGCGGGCGCTTCTGCGGAGCGGAGCGGCGGTGACGGCTCATCATCTGGACGATGTAGACGCTCTGAAGGGTGACGCGCGGCGAGCATTCGAGCGGAGCGGTGTCAAGCCTTTGCCCCTGGCTGAATACGCGCCGCAGCCGGGCGATGTGGTGATCGACGCCGTTTTCGGAGCGGGACTTTCTCGCGATGTTCCGCAAGAGCTTGTGCGCGTGATTGATGCCGTTTCGGCGGCGAAAGTTCCGGTTCTTGCGGTCGATCTGCCGTCAGGGCTCTGCGGCCGACGGGGCGTTCCTCTCGGGGCGGCGTTCCGGGCGGAACGGACGGTGACCTTCATGGCACGCAAGCCGGGGCATCTGCTGATGCCGGGGCGGGAGCTGTGCGGCTCGCTGGAGGTTTTCGATATCGGCATTCCCTCGCGCATCCTGCTCGATCATGCGGGGTCTGTATCGGAAAACGATCCGCTTGTGTGGCGCGATGCCTTGCCCGCGCGGGAGATCGAAACCCACAAATTCCGCCGAGGGCACCTGACGGTCTTTGCCGGCCCGCCGCACGCAACGGGTGCCAGCCGCATGACGGCGATGGCGGCGATGAAGGCAGGCGCAGGCATCGTCACCGTTGCAGCGCCCAGGAAAGCGCTGGACGTGCTCTCGGTGACTTTGACGGCGGTGATGAACACGCCGATGGACGACGAGGACGAGCTTCGCGCGTGGCTCGACGACAATCGCCACGGCGCCTTTGTGATCGGTCCGGGGTTCGGCGATCTCGACAAGGCAAGGCGGTTCGTGTCGCTGCTTGGAGACAAGGCTGTCGTGCTGGATGCTGACGCGATCACCGCATTCAAGGCGCAGACCGACACCCTGTTCGAGGCGATCCGAGCCGGGCAGGGCAAATTCGTGATGACGCCGCATGAGGGTGAATTTGCCAGACTGTTTCCCGATCTTGCCGACGACAGGACGCTGGGCAAGATTGAGAAGGCGCAAGAAGCGGCGGCTAGAAGCGGCGCCGTGCTGGTTTACAAGGGCGCCGATACCGTCATCGCTGCCCCCGATGGCAGGGCAGTCGTTAACACCAACGCACCGGCAAGCCTTGCCACGGCGGGTTCGGGCGATGTGCTTGCGGGTATTGTCGGCGCGTTGCTGGCGCAGGGAACGCCCACTTTCGAGGCAGCTGCCGCCGGTGTCTGGCTGCACGGTGAGGCGGGCCATCGGGCCGGAGATGGCATGACCGCGGAGGACCTCGCCCATGCGGTCCGGCCGTTTGGGTGATGTAGGATACTCATCTTCACTTCCGTCACCCCGAATTCGGTCCAGGGTCCCGCTCGATCAAGTCCTTAATCGCGAGATACTCTTTCAGGCGCCGACGCGCCGTGGCTGGATGCCGGAGCAAGTCCGGCATGAGGGAGATGCTTCGTCTTCGATCTGCCTGCGATCGTGTCCGAGGCATTTAAGGCCGCGACTTCAATGCGCGGCTTTGCCCGCCTGGCTCGCCATTGCCATTCGTGACGCGCTCATCAACAGTTTGCGCTCGGCGCGTTCCTGCTGCGGCGTGCGATTGTAGATTTCGCGATAACACTTCGAAAAATGCGAGGCGGAAACGAAACCGCAGGCAACCGCAACCTCAACGACCGGCATTGCGGACTGGATCAGCAGATGCCGTGCGCGATCAAGGCGGATCTCGAGATAATATCGGGCGGGGGAGCGACCCATTTCCTGGCGAAAGAGGCGTTCTACCTGCCGCCGCGACAGATCGGCGGCATCGGCAATATCCAGAAGCGAAAGCGGTTCCGACAGATTGCCTTCCATCAACTCGATAATCGAAAGAACCTTGCTGTTCTGGACACCAAGTCGTGCACGCAGTGGCAGGCGCTGGCGATCGTTCGGGCTGCGCACCCGGTCCGTCAGCTGCTGTTCGCAAACGCGGTTGACGAGGTTCTCACCGAAATCCTGGCCGATCAGGCTCAGCATCATGTCCAGCGATGCGGTCCCGCCGGCGCAGGTGTAGATGTTGCTGTCGACTTCGTAGAGGTCAGCATAGACCTCGACCTGCGGAAAGGCTTCGGCAAAGCTCGGGAGGTTCTCCCAATGGATTGCGCAGCGCTTGCCATTGAGAAGTCCCGCCTCGGCGAGAATGTGGGTGGCCGTACAGAGGCTGCCGAGCGTGATGCCGCGATTATAGGCTTCGCGCAGCCAGGCATTGACGGATTTATTGCCGTATTGCTCCACATTCAGACCCGAACAGACGATTGCCATATCCGGACGCTTTTCACCGTTGATGAAACGTCGTTCGTCGGCAAGACAGGTATCGGCCTCAAGACAGATACGGCTTGAGGACATGACCTTGCCGCCATCCAGAGACGCCAGGCGCCATTGGTAGGCCGTGTAACCCAGCATCTGGTTGGCCAGGCGAAGTGTCTCGATGGCTCCGGTAAAAGGCAGCATGGTAAATTGCGGAATGAGAAAAAAGACGATTGAGCGCTTTTTCTGGGAGTCTCTGCTCATTTGCCCGTGCTCCGTTGCGAATACACAATTCCTCTCTTGGAATTGGTATTCTGGATGTCCCCATTGCGACATCTTTCGCGAAAAATACGTCGCGAAAATGGAGCTGTCAAAGAATCGCTTTTGAAATAAGCAAATTTTGCGATGCGCCTTCTAAACAGGCGGTCTGTCGCATGCAAAACAGGCAGGCTTATTTGCGCCCTTCATGATATAACTCAAGATTATAGTGGTGGCTCGCAATGCATTCAAAGATTGCGAGCCAAGGGGGCGGCCATCACTTGCGGATGTCGCGCATGCTGGGGGTTTCGGCTGTCGGCCATCCAATGTCCTTTAAGGTTTCGGGCGGCAGGCCCTCCAGTGTACGAAGCATCCTGTCGCGGCGCCATTCCGCGTAACGGGCAGCGACCTGTTCTGAGAGGCGATTGAGCCAGCCTCCGGGTGACGGACGATGTGGAGACCGGTTCGTTACCGGCAGATAATGTACCATGGTCATGTCTTTGTCCTTTCGTGAACCACGATCCTGTTTGCGACTTCGGTATGCGCTTGCCTGTTTCATCAGGCAATAGAATGAATCTTATGTCATTCATCAAATTTCGGAATGAATTGTCGAGCAGGGTGTAACTCTATCAATGCCTTTGACACTCATTCCCGGCGACCAGTGCGCGCCATCAATGCATGTCAGAAGGATGCGCCTCGGTTGACATTCAATCAAACGAAATGATATCCATCTATAAATCAAAATATTTGAAGGTACGTGCCATGACCGTGACTTTCCGCCAACCACTGCCGTTGCTGGATAACGACATCTTGAGAACCTTCGTAGCAATTGCGGAAACAGGGAATTTCTCCACCGCTGCGGAAGTCGTGTTCAGGACGCCTTCGGCCGTTTCCATGCAGATCAAGAAGCTGGAGGAGCAGTTGAAGACGACGCTCTTCCTGCGAGACGCGCGCTCCGTCACCTTGACCGCGCACGGCGAGACGCTGCTCACCTACGCGCGGCGCATGATCGCGCTTTCCAATGAGGCGGTGTCGCGTTTCGTCATGCCGGAACTGTCGGGTGTCGTCCGGTTGGGCGCGCCGGAGGATATTGGCGAGCGTGGCCTGCTGCCAGGCATCCTCAAGCGTTTTGCCGATGTTTTCCCGGGCATCATGATCGACGTCACCATCGATTCCAGCTCCAATCTTTACAAGCGCATGGATGAACGGCGGCTTGACCTGGCCCTCGTCAACTGTGCCTCGCATCCATTGCGCGACACCGGCGAGGTGTTGATGCGCGAGCGGCTGGTCTGGGCCGGCGCGAAATGCGGGACTGCTCATCTGCGTGATCCGCTGCCGATCTCGATCTGGGAAGAAGGCTGCATCTGGCGCTCGGAAGCGATCAACTCGCTGGAACGGCGCGGGCGCAATTTCCGTGTGGCCTATCTCAGCGGCCATACCATGGCGCAACGCGCGGCGATCGTGGCGGATCTTGCCATCGCGCCGTTGCCGCGCTCCTATGTCCAGAACGACATGGTGATCCTGGGTGACAAGGAGGGCCTGCCGGAGCTTGGCAGTTTCGATATCCGCCTGATCATGGGTGATAAGGCCTCACGCCCGGTTCTGGCCGTGGCGGAGAGCATTCGAAATGCTTTTGGAGAGGTTGCCAAGGCGGCCTGATATCGCAGGCAGGCGCAGCGGCCACGCTGGTGCGCAGCCTCTAGCACTTGCTATCCCGTCATCGAATCCGGGGACAAGGCGTGGGCGGTTGGGTCCCTTTTCCAACTTCCGCGTTGAACCAGCCAGTCGGCTGAATTCTGCAGGCCGCCGAAGGGGAAGACGTGAATTTGCTGGATCGGCCCTTGCGTATTGGCGCGCCAGTGACGCTCAATCGGGCCCACGACACCCTCCGGCGAATGGCCTTTTGCAAGCGTCGTCAAGGACAGCGCGTTTTTCTTGAGATAGGCGATGGAGTTGCCGACCCCGCAGAGGGCGGCATATTTCAGAAGCGTCGTAATTTTGGCCGGGCCGGACACACCGATATGCACCGGCAAATCGATGCCGGAGAGGGCGAGCCCCTCCGCCCAGGCGATAAAACGGCCGGGATCGAAACCGAACTGGGTGACGATGCGCATGTCGGCGTCCGTTCGTTCGGCAAACTCGCGTTTCAGCTTCAGCGCGTTTACGGCAATATCGTCGCTGAAGTCCGGGCTGCCCTCCGGGTGGCCGGCAATGGCGATCTGCGTGATACCACAACTGTCCAACAGGCCCATCGAGAGCAGGTCCATGCTGGATGCGAAGGGTCCCACGGGCCGGTCGACGCCACCGCCGACAACAAGGACATCGGTCACGCCCGCTTCGCCCGCCAGCCGCCTTACCTGTTCCTCAAATCCTGCGCGGGAGGGAAGGCGCCGTGCTGCGAGATGCGGCACTGGCATATAACCCAGGTCGCGCAGATGCGCTGCGGCTTGCACAAGCTTTTCCTGCGAGGCCGCCCCGGTACCGGTAAGATAGACCCGCACACCCTTCGGAAAAACACCGGATAGATCAGTCGCGCCGAGCACCTGCGCGGGCGAGGCTTCGATGGAGGCGGGGATAGCGGACGTGGTGACGTTATCGGGCAATTTGTGCATGTTCCTTTTTATTATCATGCACGGATTTCAGGGCGAAGTCTGTAGTTGTTGCGGCAAGACAGGCCTGCATCTGCGACGAAGCTCGCTTGCCGCTGCCTCCACGGCCGTCACCAGATTCGTTTCGTCAGGCCGTTCCAGAGCCATGTCCAGATTGTCGGCGGAAACCGCAGGACGGATCGGCCGTGGGAAGGTGGCTGTGGCGAGAGGCTGCCGGAAAATGCGTCTTCTATGGCGCTGATGGCGATATCGACCGAACCCGCCGTCAGAAGCAGCGGGTAGGTAGCGATGGTGTCGGAAGAGGAGGGTTTCAACCGCTTTTCATAAAGCGTTGCGCCGGTATCGACGCCCTTGTCCACCAGATGCACGGTTGCGCCGAAGTTACCGCGGTCCTTTTCCACAAGCGCCCAATAACCGCCCATCTGGCCGCGATAGGCAGGGTTGATACCGGCGTGGAAATTGATGACCGGGCAGCGGAGGGAACGCAGTGTCTGTGCCGTCAGCAGGCGGCAGGAAATGGTGAAGATCGCCGCCGGTTCCAGCATATTGACGGCCTTGCGGCATTCCTCGTCATTGAGCGAGGTAAAGCGAGTAACGGGAATGTCGGGAGAGAGGTCTGCGACAAGACCGTGCTCGGCGATGATCTCACTGCTTCTTCGGGCGGCGACACGTTTGCCAAGCCGGGAAACGATCATCGTCGCCATCTGGCCGAGAGCAACAATCCAGCCGAGCCGCCGCGCCCGTCGCTTCAGAATGGCTAGTTTGCCCTCCGGCTCTTCCAGGAACACGTGAATATCCGGGAACTGCGCCGAGAGCGCGTTGATCATGACATTGGGGTTCACGCCGCCCGCCGTCATCACCAGGAGCCGTTTGTTGAATTCGGTCATGTCGCCCACGGAAGTTATCCTAAACCAGCACTGCTGCTGGAGTGTCGCCTGTGAAGTTCAAAACCATGTTAATTTTCATCGACGGGATTTTTTGAAACGCCGCTGGAACCGTTTTTTTGGACTCACGTTATTGTGACGCACATCACATCGGCGCTTGCCGTGGACGGCAAGTCATAGGGGAGTTGTTTCACATGATCACACGTATTCTTTCTACCGTTTTCGTGGCTTTGCTGACCGTTGTCACCCTGAGTTCCTGCGGCAATACCATCCGTGGTATGGGCCGCGATACGGCAAACGCCGTTGACGCAACGCAGGACGCCGGACGCAGCGTCGACCGCGCCGCTCGCCGCTAATACAAGCTCCCCTCTCGGAAAGGTGTTACCCGAAAAGTCGGGTGACGCCTTTTCTTTGTCCTGATTTGCCTGTGAGTGTTCGCCCGACGAGAATCAGGTGGGCGGTCATGATGTATTCGATGAAGAAACTGGCGCAGGTGCTGCTACCGTTGTTATTACCGTTTTCGGCGCAGGCAGCCGGGCAGGCGGATTTTTGCAAGACCATCGATCATGCCGGCGGACGCTATATCGTTTGCAGTTTCGATCCGGCAAAATCCACCATCCGCATCTATGACCGCGACCCTGTCTCCGGGCAGGGATATCGCAGCTTCGCCGATCTGTCGTCGGCCCTGTGGCGACAGCATATGTTCAGCGTTTTCGCCATGAATGGCGGCATGTATCACTCCGACTATTCCCCCGTCGGGCTTTTCATCGAAAACGGCATGGAGCGGTCGCGCATCATTAGCGGCGGCGGCTGGGGAAATTTCCATCTGCTTCCCAACGGCGTGTTTTATTTAAAGGGTGCGGCCGCCGGCGTTCTGGAAACGCAAGCCTATCTGGCGGCCGATCCCAAGCCCGATTTCGCCACCCAGTCCGGGCCGATGCTTGTCATCGACGGCAAGCTTCACCCACGTTTCCTGCCCGATAGCGACAGTCTGAAACGGCGCAATGGCGTCGGTGTCTCCCGCAACGGCATGGTGCATTTCGCCATTTCCGAAAACACTGTCCGTTTTTACGATTTCGGCACGCTGTTTCGGGATGTGCTGGATGCGCCAAATGCGCTTTATCTCGACGGCACTATCTCCAGCGTCGATATCCCTGCCATGAACCGGCGGGATCAGCTGTTCCCGATGGGGCCGATCATCGCCGTGGTCGACCGCGTGCCGGACTGACCGGAAACGTCAGATCGGCGCCTTGGGATAGGCTTTTTCAAGCCCGGCCGATGACGTCAGCCCCTTTCGGAAAGCGAGATAGGCAGGATGCTGGCTGGCCTTGGCCGTTTCCGCCAGACGGATTTGCAGGCGGGCGGGGGCATTGCTGCCGAGCCATTCGCCTGCGGCTTCAAGTTTAAGGCTGTTGAGGAAGCGCGCATTGGCCTGCTGGTCGAGGTAGAGATTGATGCCGGCCAGCAAATTCTCGTCCTGCACCGCATTTTCCATCAGTAACAAAACCCACGCCTTGTCCTCACTTGTGAGCGCCGTCAGTTTTGACGCGACCGTATCTCTGTCGGGAAAGGAAGAAGCCTGCTGCATGAAAGACTCGCCTCGTTGCTGTTGGCATCGTCGATAGAGCAGGGGCTGTGGCCTTTCAAGACAGCGCGCGCGTGGCCGGTCAAAATTCGACCACTGCGTGCCGCACAGGCACCTCTTCAACAGGGGTTTGTGGAAAAGCTTTAAATAACGGTTACACTTTAGCCTAAATTGCGGCGACACCGACAAACGTCCATCTTTGGGACAGTCCTGTAAGGCCTTGTTTTTTCACATACCTATGCGCCGCGCGAATGGCAGACCGTCAAAAACGCCTTCATTTAGCCGCTTTTTGCATTTGCGTTCCGCGCCGGATTTTAATAAATGCTTGCTCCAACGGGCCGGGTCTTGAAGATCCCCCGGAGAGTGAATAGCTGGAGTAATCATGGAAGAAACCGCTCAGAAATCCTGCTGGGGCGTCACCTTGCGCGCACTTGCAGGCTTTGCCGCTTTTCTCGCATTGACGTACATTTTTGGCAGCCCATAAGCATCTCTCCTGAATGACGGGTTTTTGAAACGGCGCGGTTTTCCTCTGGAAACCGTGCTGTTTTCGTTTCAGGACCTTCATGTCGCAGCTGCAAAAGCCGGTGCCGCTCTTTTGTGGCGATCCGTTTCAGCTTTGGATATGATGCGGTGGAATCCATGACGCAGGGTATATTTCATGTTTCTTTCGGTCTTCGACGTTTTCAAGATCGGCATCGGTCCGTCCAGTTCGCATACAATGGGGCCAATGACGGCCGCCAACCGTTTCCTGGCGCTTATCCTCAGTGACGAGTGGCCACGTCCTTCGGGTGCTGCCGTGGCGCAGCTGAAGGTCAGCCTGCACGGCTCGCTTGCCTATACGGGTATTGGCCACGGCACGGGGCGTGCCGTCGTTCTGGGCCTCACGGGTGAGCAGCCCGATCTCGTCGATCCCGACGCGATGGATGCGATCATCGAGGGCGTCGAGAAGGCGGGCACGGTGACGCCGCCCGGCCATCCCTCTTACGTTTTCCGCCCGGCCGAAGATCTGGTGTTCGACAAAAAGAACCCGTTGCCCGGCCATGCCAACGGCATGACCTTCTCCGCCTTCGACAACCAGGGCCGGCTGCTCTTGAAGCGAATCTATTATTCCGTCGGAGGCGGTTTCGTCGTCACGGATACGGAGCTGGAGGCGATCAAGCAACGCGGCAAGACCATCGATAATGGCCCGCGTGTACCCTATCCGTTCGGGACGGCGCGGGAAATGCTCGAGATGGCGGCCCGTTCCGGCCGCACCATCGCCCAGATGAAGCGGGCGAACGAGGAAACGGTTGTTTCCCGCGAGGAACTGAACGCGCGTCTCGACCAGATCTGGGACGCCATGAACGGCTGCATCGAACGCGGCCTGAAAGTGGATGGCATCATGCCGGGGGGCCTGAAGGTTCGCCGCCGCGCCCGCTCCATTTACGAGAAGCTGAATGCGGAATGGCGCAGCAACCGGTTGAACCCGGTCATGGCCAATGACTGGCTCAGCGTCTACGCGATGGCGGTCAACGAAGAAAACGCCGCCGGCGGCCGCGTCGTTACCGCGCCCACCAATGGCGCGGCCGGTGTGGTTCCGGCGACCGTGCGTTACTTCCGGCATTTCCACGAGGATGCGACGGTTGACGACGTGCGCGACTTCCTGCTGACGGCGGCCGCGATCGGCGGCATCATCAAGCACAATGCCTCGATCTCGGGAGCCGAAGTCGGCTGTCAGGGCGAAGTCGGGTCGGCGGCTGCCATGGCGGCTGCGGGTCTGGCCGCCGTCATGGGGGGCTCACCCGAACAGGTGGAGAATGCTGCGGAAATCGCGCTCGAACATCATCTCGGCATGACCTGCGATCCGATTGCGGGCCTCGTTCAGGTGCCCTGCATCGAGCGTAATGCGCTCGGCGCCGTCAAGGCGGTGACCGCTGCGTCGCTGGCGCTGAAAGGCGACGGCCAGCATTTCGTGCCGCTCGATGCCTGCATCGAAACCATGCGTCAGACCGGCAACGACATGAGCGAGAAATACAAGGAAACCTCCACCGGCGGCCTCGCCGTCAACGTTGTGGAGTGCTGAGTGTGCCGGGCGGCAGGTGTCCTACGGATGCTTGACGCCCGCCGCAAAAAGGCATTGATAGGGGCATGCCTCTACATCTCATCAAATTGTGCGTCGGTGCGGATTCCATCCAGGACTTGAGGGAATGGGTCGCGCACCGTTCGCTGACAGCCATTGCCGCTGGCCTTGAGCCGCACAGTGTCCACACCACCCGGATGATCCCGAAGCGGGTCGAGGAACTGCTTGAAGGCGGTTCGCTCTACTGGGTGATCAAGGGACAGGTGCAGGCCCGGCAGAAACTTCTCGATATCCGATCCTTCAAGGGCGAGGACGGTATTTCCCGCTGCGACCTCGTTCTTGGCCCGGAGGTCATTGAAACGTCGCCGGCACCCAAGCGGCCGTTTCAGGGCTGGCGCTACCTTCAGGACACGGAAGCGCCGCGTGATCTCGGCGGTGGCACGGGCGGTGAAGACATGCCTTCCGATCTCCGGCGTGAACTGGCCGAGCTTGGCCTGCTCTAACGGTGTCGGAGCAAAAAGAAAAAGCCGGCCCTTCGCACAGGCCGGCTTTGTGATTCTGGGGAGACGGGACGGTTACGGCGGTCAGTTGATCCCGCCGACCGCCGTGGTGGCGCGGCCATCCTGAATCTTCACCCAGCGACCGGGGTTGGCGCTGTCCTGACGCTTCAGGTAGGTGTATTCGGTCTCAGACCAGTTCATGACCTTGTTGCGCATGTTGTCGAGAATGAAGTCACCGCGATCCGTGCGCACGGTCAAAACGGCGTGGCCTTCGCCATTCGGCTGCAGAACGACCGTTATCAGCAGGTTGGACGCGGAGAAGCCCTTGTTCATGAGCATCTTGCGCTTCAGAAGAACGAAATCTTCGCAATCGCCGACTGTGGTCGGATAGGCCCAGCGCTCTTCGACACCATAGATTTCCATGTCCGTCATCGGCGTGATGGTGGTGTTGACGGTATAGTTGACGTCGAGCATCGTCTTCCAGCGCTCTTCGTTCAGCTTCATCGGCCCGGTATCGAGCGAAGTCGGCTGGCACTCGCTCTGATAGGTCTGGCAGAATTCATAATGGCCGATTGGCGGATTGGCCTTGCCGATGACGCGCATGCCGGCGGCGGGCGATGCGCTTGCCTGATGTGCGACGGCGCTGACGACGAATGCGATCAGGGCGAATACGAAACGGTGGTTCTTGTTCATTGCTTGTCTCCCCGTGGTGAGGAGACATTCGCAGCTATATTTTGACCCGTCGGAAATTTGCGTGGCGCAATTTGAGCTTAAATTTCAGCAAATTAGCCGTTGTTTTGAATTGTATTTGAGTCAGTTTTTACGCTTATTCGAGGCAAATTTTATTACAATTTTACGCATCATGATCTTAGGTTTTTGGTAGTCATTTAGCGCGCTGAATAAACAGCGATTTTTAGATCCGGATGGCTCTGGCGGCAATACGCGACTGGCCCCGCTCCGTGTAACGGGAGTGCGAATTCCCGTTATGGGATGGTTGTCCCATGCTGAAACAAGTGCGAAAATCGGGCAAAAAAAATTCAAGAAAATTCGCATTTTTTACGGAAAAAGATGTGCGGAGGGCATTTGGATGGCCTTCAGACCGCGAAGGATCCGCGTTGGGCGAGGGGATGGGTCGTGAGAAGCGCGCCACTTCGTGCGGCTCGGACACCTTCGTGAGCGGTAATGTGTAAAGCGCTCGAAAGCCAGATGCGCCAACGAGGCTGCAATCGTGGTGGCTCAGCAAGGGGGTGCGTCTTGCGGTGCAGGGATCGTCGGGGTTTGGCGATGATGTCAGGCGGACCCGCGATAAAACGCGATGCGTTTCTGGTGCTGGAAGACTGTCGTCTTTTATACGCTTAGAGAAACTCGATCAGCGCGTCGGGCGACTGCACCCTGTCGAATTCAACAGCGACACCTTCCATGAAGTGACGCACGATTTTGCCGCTCATGTTCTTGCCAAGCTGCACGCGGGTACCGAGCGGCGGTCGGTTTTCAATCTCTATGGCGGCGCCGGAAAGGGAAAGGTCGATAAGCCGGCAGGCGACGAGTTTGCCGTCTTCCAGAACGAGCTGTGCCCTTGCATTGCGTGGCGTCAGGCGGTCATGGCGGCGGTCTTCCGGCAGTCCGAGCAATTGGCGCTTGGCGATCCAGGTGAGCTGGGCTGCGAGCTTTTCCCGCTTGCGCTCCGGCGCGTTGATGGAGATGAGGAAGCCGGAAGCGGTGAGGGAACTCACCGTGCCTTCAATACGGCCGATATGTTGAAGATAGGCGATCACGCGGTCGCCGCGCCGGGCAATGCCCGAGCAAGTGAACTGCGCCTTTTCGGCGGTCATCTCGATGGCGGTGCAATCATATTCTTCGTGGTCGGGCAACATGAGGCGGCCGGTGAAAGACACACGGACCGCATCGTCAAGCGGAGCTTCCTCAACCGGGCGCTGAATTTGGGCGGTGTTGACCGAGCGGGACGAAAACATGGGCATCGCAATTGTAATGAATGATGATGCCTCTTTCTAACGCGTGCCAGTTAACAGACTGTATTGCCTGATATCTACAATTTTTCCATTTACGGCAATGATGGCAGTATTGACCTACTTTATTGTTCTCTATGGCGGCGCACATTGTTTGATGTCGCCGCCATGCTCGAAGTGTGTCACAGCCGTCCTGTGAAGGGAGCGGCCGTCGCGCTGGTGCTGGACGTTCGGTCTTTGGGCGCCACGTCCAGACGCAAGAGCCTGCTGCTTTTCATGGAGAGGCATCGGATCGGCGTCGCGAAATTCACCCGTGGTCTTTCAGCCAGGAGGGCACCGAGTAGCCTTGGGGCGGTGTCCATCTCTGTCAGCAGCGGCAAAAGGAGCATTTCAAACGCCAGGGGCGCGGCACCGTGCTCGTCTTCAGCTTCGACGTCGAAAATCACCGGCAACTGGTGTTGCAGGATACCGCGCGCAACGCGGCAGGGGAAAACGGCATTGGCCTCATTCCACAGTTCAGAAAAAGGACGGTCCCGCAATTCCTGGCCAAACAGGTCGCACAGACGCGTGCCGGCGAGGCGGAAATAGGGCGTATTCTCTCCCTTGTCGGTCAGAATGAAAAGATCGCCAAGGTGATGTTTCAGTTTTGTGGGGTCTATGTCCTCGCGGCGAGGGGCTGAGCGCTTACCGCGCAGGTCATCCCAGTAGGCATATATGTCCAGTCCGGCCATGCTCTTCATAGCATTTCTCCATGTTCGCTTCTGGGACATCATGTCCATCCGAACGTCTGCATCTGGAGGAGTAGCGATTTTCGTGCCACACGGATCCGTTAATGTTAACAGAAGGTTGATATTGATGAGCCGCGATAGCCGTGGCATCGGCTCGGGCATGTCGGGGAAAGCTCCGTCAGCACAATTTCACGCGGCGCCGCCGGTCAGGTTCGGCGCACGCAAGCCGGACCGCTTCGTGCCCGGCGCCCTTTTCCGCTTGCGGCAGGGGCGTCGCGCAAGTGAAAAGCGGGACGGCTTTTTTTTCGTCCGAGCTTCCTATATTGCTCGGGGAACACAACATTCGACCAAGACAGGGATGGGATCATGTCCTACGAGGACGGCGAACAGCCGCCGGTTTCGGGAACGCCGGAACCGAAAGATGACGCGAACGCTCCCGTCTTTAACCTGCCGTCGCTGTTGGTCGGCATTCTGGCCGCGCTGATCATCGCTTATGTGGTTCCTGCCTATCTGCTGTCGGAGGAAGGCAATGGCTGGTTCGTCTTCACCTTTGGCTTTATCCCGCTGCGCTACGCTGTGCCTTTTTCGCAGCAGGGGCTGGAGTGGCTCTGGACGCCTGTCACCTATTCTTTCCTGCATGGCGGCATCGAGCACATTCTCTTCAATGGATTATGGCTGATGGCTTTCGGAGCGCCCGTCCTGCGCCGGATCGGAACAGTGCGTTTCGTGCTGTTATGGGGCATTTCCGCCGCCGTTTCCGCTTTTGGACATGCGGCGCTGAACTGGGGTGACGCGACGGTGCTGATCGGTGCGTCTGGCGTGGTTTCGGCCCTGATGGGGGCGGCCTGCCGCTTCGCTTTCCCCGCCCGCGGTGGATATAGCGCGTCCTTCGGCCATCTCATGCGGCGGCAGAGTATCTTGGGGGCGCTCTCGAACCGGACGGTGCTGATCTTCACGCTGATGTGGCTCTTCGGCAATGTTCTGATTGCCGTCGGCGTACCGCTGTTTGGTGATGTGGGCGGCCAGATCGCCTGGGATGCTCACGTGTTCGGCTTTCTGCTTGGCTTTCTGTTCTTCGGCCTTTTTGATCGACCGGTTCGCTAGGCCGATCACGCTCCTTGTCGGAGGCAGCGCAAATTTGCTGATGCGCGTCCCATCCGGGATTGCATTCGCACGGGCCTCAGCGCACCATACTGCATGATTTGCAACCGCCGGGGGAGACTGCGGCACTGCCAATCGCTGCAAAGAGGAGGAAGGCATGGCAACATTCGTAAAGGATCTACTCGACCGCAAGGGCCGGGACGTCGTGACTGTCGGTCCGGATGTCAGCATCGGCGAGGCGGCGGGCACGCTGCATGCGCACAAGATCGGCTCTGTCGTCGTGACCGACGCGGATGGTGTGGTTCTCGGCATCTTCACCGAACGCGATCTCGTCAAGGCCGTGGCAGGCCAGGGCGCGGCTTCCCTGCAGCAGTCCGTTTCTGTCGCCATGACAAAGAACGTCGTGCGCTGTCAGCACAATTCCACCACCGATCAGCTGATGGAAATCATGACGGGCGGACGCTTCAGGCATGTCCCGGTTGAAGAGAATGGCCGCCTTGCCGGCATCATCTCCATCGGTGACGTCGTTAAGGCGCGGATCGGTGAGATCGAAGCCGAAGCCGAACAAATCAAGGCTTATATTGCTGGCTGATCCTGCGTCCCGGCTTGCATTGGCTGGACAAGCGTCAGCCTCGGGCCGGGGACCGTCTTTCGAGAAACTGGATCAGTCGATTCGTGTCGGCTACAGTGTTTTCGTCGGCAGGCGGCAGGATGGAAATCGACCAATACGTGGTTTCACCACAGTTGGGTGGTCGTCTATCCGTTTCGGGCTTTAGCAGTACCTAGCGCCGGAATGCCTGCTGCATGCGCTCAAGTTCGGGAATGCGCGAACGTGTTTCCTCGTAACCTCTGTCGATGGCTTCGCTGGCGCGGTGGAATTCCGAAAGGCCGATATCGTTGATGCGCGGATGCAGCATCAGGTCGGGTGGGTCACCTGCCAGACGCGAGCGCGAGATGCGGTCCTGAATGATGTTGAAGGCCTGTACCATGACACCCGGCAGGCCGGGACGCGGTGCCGTTTCAACCGGTGGCGTGCCGGCACCAGGGGGAGAGGCGGCGTGTTTGACCACGGCAGAGCGCCCGAAAAGATCGTAGTTGAGATTGACGGCGACAACCAGCGCCTGCTCATAGGCACGGCAGACGGAAACCGGCACGGGATTGACGAGGGCGCCGTCGATCAGCGTGCGGCCATTGCATTGCACCGGTTCGAAAATGCCCGGCAGCGCATAGGAGGAGCGCAGGGCGGTGACGAGATCCCCCTGGTGGATCCAGACCTCGTGGCCGGTGCGCAGCTCCGTGGCAACGGCAATGAAGGGGTGCTCGAGACTTTCGACGCGCAGGCCTTCCAGATGCTCCTGCATGCGCTTGGTCAGGCGCATGCCGCCAAAGAGGCCGCCGCCGCCAATGGTCAGATCGAGCAGACCGGCAATGCGGCGCATTGTCAGCGAGCGAGCGAATTCCTCCAGCTCATCGAGCTTCCCGGCGAGATAACACCCGCCCACCAGCGCCCCGATCGAGGTACCCGCGATCATGCCGATCTTGACGCCAGCCTCGTCCAACGCACGCAGGACGCCAATATGCGCCCAACCGCGGGCGGCACCGCCGCCGAGCGCAAGCGCTATCCGATGTTTGTCGACAAGCTGGGTGACGGGTGGTTCGTTGCTGGTGGCTTCAGGATTTCCCGTTGCAAGCGGATTGTGACGATTTCCCCATCCCAACATTGATCGCACTCCCTGCCTGCCTTTCAGGTTCCGCCCCAAATCCCCGGAACTCACTGTATTGGTAGCAAATCGGTGCGACCGATGGAAGGTCGTCGTTTATTCGCTGGAATAGGTGGTTGCCGGGTCGAAATGCCTGACATCGTCGAGGATGCGGGTCTTCGCCTGGCCATCGACGAGTTCAACCGACCGGTAAAAGCAGGAGCGACGACCGGTGTGGCAGGTCGCATCATGGCCGGCGACGGAGACCTTCAGCCAAACGGCGTCCTGATCGCAATCGGTGCGGAATTCCTTCACCGTCTGCAGGTTGCCTGATGTTTCGCCCTTCTTCCAGATCTTGTCGCGGGAGCGGCTGTAATAATGGGCAATGCCTGTTTCCAGCGTTAGCGCCAGGGCCTGCGCATTCATATGCGCGACCATCAGCAATTCGCCGTCGCGCACATCGGTCACGACCGCTGTGACGAGGCCGTGAGCATCGAATTTCGGCGAAAAGAGACCGGCATTTTCGAGCACTTCCTTTTCCGCGGGCGCGGAGGGAAACGAAATGGACATTGCTACCCCGAAGGAAAGGCGGAACCCTTAGCGGTTCCGCACCATGGTCATGAAGCGCACCTGTTCGGCCGGGTCGTTCTTGAACGTGCCGGTGAAGCTGGTGGTGAGCGTCGTGGAGCCCTGCTTGTTGACGCCGCGCATGGACATGCACATGTGTTCGGCGTCGATCATCACAGCAACACCGCGCGGTTTCAGCGTTTCTTCGATCGAGCGAGCGATCTGAGCCGTCATGTTTTCCTGCGTCTGCAGGCGGCGGCCGAAGATTTCGACAACGCGGGCGATCTTCGACAGACCGAGCACCCGGCCAGCCGGAAGATAGGCGACATGCGCCTTGCCGACGATCGGCACCATATGGTGTTCGCAATGGGAGAAGAAGGGGATGTCGCGCACCAGTACCACATCGTCATAACCGCCGACTTCCTCGAAGGTCGTGCCGAGCACGTCCTGAACATTCAGCTCATAACCGGAAAACAGCTCGCGATAGGCTTTGGCGACGCGCTTGGGCGTGTCCAGAAGACCTTCGCGGGCAGGATTTTCTCCGGCCCAGCGCAAGAGAACGCGCACTGCTTCTTCCGCTTCAGCCTGGCTCGGGCGAGCTTCTGCCACGTCGGGTTTTGCGCCAGCGCCGGGGAAATTCTTCACGATCGCATCCATTTTGTCTCTCCCGATGCGGGTAAAGGCCGCACCTGAATTCGTTTTTCATCGCGAACTCATGTTCGCAGTTGCTGCTATCTGGTTGTTTTATAGCATTTTGGCAAGGCCGATGCTGTTTTTTCGGTATCGGAGCCGTTAATTTGATCACGGCTTGATGTCCAGAAAGCTCGTTAGCATATAATGAGAATGAAGGGCAGAAAAGCTTCACTGCGACAAACGCTGTGTTAGAAAAATCTGACCTGTCCTGTTTTGGGCATTTTCGATAGCGCCGGACACCTGACGATGGACGACATCTACAATAATCGCATTCTGGACTTCGCCGGGAACATTCCGCTGATCGGCATTCTCAAAGATGCCGATGCCAGCGCCGAGAAACACTCGCGTCTCTGCGGCTCTAAGCTTAAGGTCTATCTCAAGGTCGAAGCCGGCAGGGTGACGGATTTTTCGCACGAGGTGCGCGCCTGTGCGCTGGGTCAGGCCTCCGCCTCCATCATGGCACATCATGTCATCGGCGCTACCAGCACGGAAATCCGCAAGGCGCGGGAAGATATGCTGGCGATGCTGAAACAGGGCGGCGAGGGCCCTACGGGCCGCTTCGAGGATATGCGGGTGCTTTCTCCCGTCCGCGATTTCAAGGCCCGCCACGCCTCCACCATGCTGACCTTTGAGGCCGTTGTCGATGCGCTGGACCAGATCGAAGGGCGGCCCGCGCTCAACGTCGCGGGTTAGGGGATGTGCGGCGAACCGGACTGCCGGCACCCGCAGACGGCGGTAAAAGGCGGCCGAACCCGCAACTGGACGGGCCGTTTTGCCAAAACTCCGGGGCGGCTTTTCGGCGTCGGTTTCATACGGCTTTATCAATTGACCCTGTCCGGCTTCATCGGCAACTCCTGCCGCCACATCCCGACCTGTTCCGAATATGGTTATGAGGCAATCGCCCGTCACGGGCTCTGGGCCGGCGGCTGGATGACTCTGTTTCGCGTGGCGCGTTGCGGACCCGGCGGCACAAGCGGTCTCGACCCGGTGCCGGAAGCGCTCGATGACAGCCGGCGGTGGTGGATGCCGTGGCGTTACTGGAGCCTGAAGCGATGAACGAATATGTCGCTTTGCTACACAGCATCGTGCTTGGGCAGGGCAAAAGGCTGATCATGGCGGATTTGAAAGCCTTGGCGGCAGAACTGGGCTTCATTGATTGCAGGACGCTTGTCGCAACCGGAAATCTGGTTTTCCGTGCGCAGGCAACGCTTGTTCGCGGGATCGAGGACAGGCTGGAGCAAGCCTTCGAAAGCCGGTTCGGAAAACATGTCGATATTATTGTTCGTTCAGGTGACGACTGGCTGACCTTGGCGGCGAATAATCCGTTTCCGCAAGGCAATCCGCCGGACGTCTGCGTCCGGGTCATGCGGGAGCCGCTGAATGACACGGCGCTCGACCTGCTCCAAAAATATCGCCGGCAGGAAGAGATCGCTGTCGTCGCCGGCGATTTATGGATCGATTTTCGCGGCAAGCCAAGCGAAAGCCGGCTGCTGCCGGTTTTGACCACAAAGCGGCTTGGTGTCGGCACGACCCGCAATGCCAATACGGTCAACGGCCTTTCGGAAATGCTTCGCTAAGCGGCCTTCGCCTTTGACTGCAATCGCAAAAGCCTTTATCAGCCTGCGTGCCCGTGCGAAATCGGGCGATTTTTATTCCAACACCACCCGCATTCGTTGGCGGGACTGGACAGGAGCACGAGACGATGTCTGAAGCCATTTCCCTTACATTTCCCGATGGATCGGTCCGCAGCTACGCCCCCGGCACGACCGGCCGCGAGGTTGCCGAATCCATTTCCAAATCGCTTGCCAAGAAGGCCGTCGCCATTGCGCTCGATGGCACGCTACGCGATTTGTCCGAGACCATCACCGATGGCAGAATCGAGATCGTCACGCGCGACGACAAGCGAGCGCTGGAGCTCATCCGCCACGATGCCGCCCATGTCATGGCCGAGGCCGTGCAGGAGCTTTGGCCCGGCACGCAGGTGACGATCGGCCCGGTCATCGAGAACGGTTTTTATTACGACTTTGCCAAGAACGAGCCTTTCACGCCGGAAGATCTGCCGAAGATCGAAAAGCGCATGAAGGAGATCATTGCCCGCAACAAGCCGTTTACGCGCGAAATCTGGTCGCGCGAAAAGGCCAAGGAAGTGTTCGCCGCCAAGGGCGAGAACTACAAGGTCGAGCTGGTCGATGCCATCCCGGAAGGGCAGGACCTGAAGATCTATTACCAGGGCGACTGGTTCGATCTCTGCCGTGGTCC
Organism: Agrobacterium sp. DKPNP3; assembly: GCF_052686535.1. Taxonomy (NCBI): domain Bacteria; kingdom Pseudomonadati; phylum Pseudomonadota; class Alphaproteobacteria; order Hyphomicrobiales; family Rhizobiaceae; genus Agrobacterium; species Agrobacterium sp. DKPNP3. Next base: position 44,411 of record NZ_JBQYSN010000027.1, read on the forward strand.
GCATATGGCTTCGACGGGTCAGATCGGTACGGCCTTCAAGCTGATGAAGGTGGCCGGCGCCTATTGGCGCGGCGATAGCAACAATGCGATGCTGTCGCGCATCTACGGCACCGCCTGGGCGACTCAGGAAGAGCTGGACCAGTATCTGCATGTTCTGGCCGAAGCCGAAAAGCGCGACCACCGCCGCCTTGGCCGCGAAATGGACCTGTTCCATTTCCAGGAAGAAGGTCCGGGCGTCGTGTTCTGGCACGGCAAGGGCTGGCGCATGTTCCAGACGCTGACGGCCTATATGCGCCGCCGGCTCGCCAACACCTATCAGGAAGTCAACGCGCCGCAGGTGCTCGACAAGTCGCTGTGGGAAACTTCCGGTCACTGGGGTTGGTATCAGGAAAACATGTTCGCGGTAAAATCCGCCCATGCCTTTACCCATCCCGATGACGAGGAAGCCGATCAGCGCGTCTTTGCGCTCAAGCCGATGAACTGCCCCGGGCACGTGCAAATCTTCAAGCATGGCTTGAAGTCCTACCGGGAAATGCCTGTCCGTCTTGCGGAATTTGGCACCGTGCACCGCTATGAGGCTTCCGGTGCTCTGCACGGCCTGATGCGCGTTCGCGGCTTTACGCAGGATGATGCGCATGTCTTCTGCACGGAAGAGCAGATGGCGGCGGAATGCCTGCGCATCAACGATCTTATCCTGTCGGTCTACGAGGATTTCGGCTTCAGCGAAGTCGTCGTCAAGCTCTCCACGCGCCCAGAAAAGCGTGTCGGTTCCGACGACCTCTGGGATCGCGCCGAAAGCGTGATGATGGACGTTCTGAAAACCATCGAGGAACAGTCGGAAGGCCGCATCAAGACCGGCATCCTGCCGGGCGAGGGCGCATTCTACGGGCCGAAGTTCGAATATACGCTGAAGGACGCCATTGGCCGGGAATGGCAATGCGGCACGACGCAGGTGGACTTCAACCTGCCGGAACGCTTTGGGGCCTTCTATATCGACCAGAACTCGGAAAAGACGCAGCCTGTCATGATCCATCGCGCCATCTGCGGTTCGATGGAGCGTTTCCTCGGCATTCTCATCGAGAACTTTGCCGGTCACATGCCGCTGTGGTTCGCCCCGCTGCAGGTCGTGGTCGCCACGATCACCTCGGATGCCGATGATTACGGCCGCGAAGTCGCCGAAGCGCTGCGCGAAGCAGGCATGGCGGTCGAGACCGACTTCCGCAATGAGAAGATCAACTACAAGGTCCGCGAACACTCGGTGACCAAGGTTCCTGTCATCATCGTCTGCGGTCGTAAGGAAGCGGAAGAGCGCACCGTCAACATCCGCCGTCTCGGTTCGCAGAACCAGACATCGATGTCGCTGGAAGAGGCGATCACCAGCCTCGTGGATGAAGCAACACCGCCGGATGTGAAGCGCAAGCTTGCGGCGAAAAAGCAGGTTGCGTGATAGTGACGACGGCCCCTTCGGGGGCCGTTTTCGTTTGTGGGGACGTCAAGTGATGGTGATACCGGCGGCATGAGCTGAAAATCTACACTCTGTCACCCCGGACTTGATTTGGGGGCAGCGCGATCAAGTCCTTGATCGCGGGAGACTTTCTTCACGGCGCAGGCGCGCCGTGGCTGGATGCCGGAACTAGCCCGGCGTGACGGATGAGAGGTTTCGGATCTATTGCTGGCGTCGCGGCCGGCTCAACCGGGCTACTCAAAATCCCCGGACATCTCTTCCGGCGCCTGATCCTTCATCAGCACTTCCACGTCCGAATCCCGGCCGGAGGTCACCTTGAAATTGCGCTGGTACACCTTGTCCTTATTGCGGGCAATGGCGGTATATTCACCTTCGGCCAGAACCATGGTCGAAAAGGCGCTCACGCTTTCGTTGACGACGTCGCCGCCGCCGTTCAGCACCGACCAGGCGGTATCGGCAATGGCTTCGCCGCCCGGTTCCGAGACCAGCTTGAGAGTAATCTGGGCTGCCTGGTGCTGCAGCGTCGCTTCGGTCAGCTTGCCTGCTTCCACCTGAATATCGGCGCGCACCACCGCGTTGACATTGCCGTATTCCGAAACCACGTGATAGGTGCCAGCATTGAGCCGCACGATCGTGTTGGGCTTGATATCGGCCATGACGAGGCCGCGTTCGCCGTCCGGCCGCGCATCCGAGGAATAGACGGAGAATTTCAGTTGGTTGCCGGAGATCTGCTTGTCGGACCCTGCCACGGCGTTCAGTACGAATCCGCCGGCGTCGAGAACCAGAACCTGTTTCTGCACGTTGCCGGAAGCCGGCACGTTGAGCTTCTTGGTGACGCCGGCGCGGCCGAAGGCGACGTTGACGAAATATTCGCCCGGGACGAGGTGGAATTCGGCGGAACCGCCCTCGGAACTTGCCAGCATCGGCAACTTGCCGTCAGCGCCGGGAATAGGGCTGAAAACGCGCCAGGAAAGGCCTTCCCGTACCGCTTCGCCTTCGCTGGTCAGCTTGGCTTCCATGGCGATATCGCGGGCCGTGCTTGCGGGCGCATTGGGGGCGGAAGGGGCTGTGAAGGCGTTGAGCTTCGGCATTTTTGGCGTGCCGCCGAGCTGTTTGAAGTCCTTGAAGGCATCCTGCGCCAAAGAAGCCTGTGCTAAAGCGCTGATCGCGGCGCATGCGATGGCCAGACGTGCCGCGATTTTGAATGCCGACATTTTCGATACCGATTGACTTCTTGATTTTCCCGCCTCACTTCAAAACCAATGCCGTGGCTATTTCAAGGCCCATGTTTTCGCAATGACAGCAGAATGGAAAGTTTTTGATCATGACCAGCGATATCAAGCTCCTCGATTACCTCAAGGTTCGCCGCTCCACGCCGGCCCTGCAACTTGCCGAACCGGGACCCTCGACGGCGCAGATCGAGGACATGCTGCGCCTTGCCGTGCGCGTTCCCGACCATGGCAAGCTCGCTCCCTGGCGTTTCGTTGTGTATCGCGGCGAGGAGCGTGTGCGCCTCGGAGAGACGGCACTCAGGATCGCGCTCGAGAAAAACCCCGAACTCGACCTTCAGCAGCAGGACGTGGAGCGGACGCGCTTCACCCGCGCACCTGTTGTGATCGCCGTTATCAGCACCGCCAAGCCGCATTTCAAAATCCCCGAATGGGAACAGGTCATGTCTGCGGGCGCCGTTTGCCTCAACCTCATCTTCGCTGCCAATGCCACCGGTTTTGCCGCCAACTGGCTGACGGAGTGGTTTGCGTTTGACCCGGCCTTCCTGTCGGAAACCGGCGTCAGCGCGGACGAAAAAATTGCGGGTTACATCCATATCGGCTCGACGGAATTTCCGCCGGTGGAGCGTCCCCGGCCGGACCTTGCCGATGTCGTCACCTGGGTCGGGGATGTGTGATGTTCTACACCACGGATACCAACCAGCACGGCCTGCCCCATGATCCCTTCAAGGCGATTGTCGCACCGCGGCCGATCGGCTGGATCGGATCGAAGGGCAGGGATGGCTTCATCAATCTGTCTCCCTATTCCTTCTTCAACGCGGTCTCGGACCGGCCAAAGCTCGTCATGTTTTCCTCCAGCGGCCGCAAAGACAGTCTGCGCAATGTGGAGGAGACTGGTGTCTTCACCGCAAACCTCGTCAGCCGGCATCTCATCGATCATATGAATGCCTCTTCCGCGCCTGTGGCCTATGAGATCGATGAGTTTCAGCTTGCCGGATTGACGGCCGTCGCCGGCCGGGTCGTGGACGCGCCCTATGTGGGCGAGGCTTTCGCCGCTCTCGAATGCCGCGTGACGCAGATCCAGCAGCTCACGGATCTCGAGGGGGAACCATCCGACTCATGGATGGTGATTGGCCAGGTCATGGGGATTCATATCGATGAGACGATCATTCGCGATGGCCGTATCGATATGGGCATTGCGCGCCCTGTCGCGCGCATGGGCTACATGGACTATAGCGATGGCGGCACAGATGTGTTCCAACTGCAGCGGCCCACGGCGGCGCGGTGACTATGGGCCTGTCGCGGCAAGGTTAAAGTTTATGGTGAACCAAACGTAAACCATTTGCGCCTAGAACTTATACATGGCGGCGGCACGGATGCCGTCACCCGTTGTATGAATGTGTTTCGAGGCTCCGGTGATCGTACAGGCATTTCTTCGCTGGTCTGAAAAGGCTGGATCGACTGAGCGGGCGAAGGCCGCCTATGCGCTCGGTCGCACCTATCTGCAGTCCGATCTGGCGCCGGAAAACCGCGATGCCGCCTATATGACCATGACCTACCTGCTGGACGACCCGTCGCCTCGGGTAAGGCTCGCGCTTGCCGAAGCGCTCGCCGACGCGCCCGATGCGCCGCGCGCCATTCTCATCTCACTGGCGGAAGATCAGCCGGAAATCGCCTGCACGGTGATTGCCCGCTCCCCCGCTCTCAGCGAAGCCGATCTGGTTGATATCGCTGCCCGCGGCGAAAGTCTTACGCGCTCGCTCATCGCAGCTCGTCCCGGCTTGGCGCGCGGTGTCTGCGCGGCTCTCGCCGAAGTGGGAGATTTGCCCGAAACAATCATCATGCTTGAAAACGATCAGGCCTTCATCACGCCGTTTTCGCTGCGGCGCATCGCCGAGCGCCATGGCGGCGACGCGGATGTTCGTGACCTTCTTCTGCGCCGGGAGGAACTGCCGGCGGATGCGCGCCATCTGCTGGTGCGCCGCATCAGCGATGCGCTTGCCGGCTCGTCGCTCGTTCACGCGATGATCGCACGTCAGCGCGCCGAAGGCCTCTTCCGGGAAGCGGAAGATTCCGCCACCATTCTGATCGCCTCGAACGTTTCTTCGTCCGAGTTGCCGTCGCTGGTGGAACATCTGCGCCAGCGCCTGGAATTGACGCCGGCGCTGCTGATCCACGCGGTCTGTTCAGGTCGTCTTGAGTTTTTTACGGCGGCGATGGTCAATTTGTCCGGTCTCGATGACCGCAAGGTGCGCGCCATTCTGGCGACGGGGCGGCCGCATGCGCTGAAGGCGCTATTTCAGTCGGTCGGCCTGTTCGGCGATGTCGTCGGTGTCTTCATCGAGGCGACGATGATGTGGCGGCGTGCGGCCCGCTCCCAGGTTCCGGAGGCGCCGGCCTCCGTCTCGGCGGAATTGCTCGCCCATTTCCGCGATGTCGACGGCTCCGAAGCACTGTTCGAATTGCTGCATGCCGTGCGAAAGCTTACCCTGACCGAGGAGAGGCAAAAGGCGCGGCATTATGCCGAAGCGCTGACCGTCGATGCGGCGTAAACAGCCGGACCCGTTACTTTATGGCGACGGCAGGCACGCTTTGCCTTCGCGACTCAATCACTTGTCGAACCGCTTGGCGATCCACGAATAGCTGTTTTCAACCATCCTGACGGGCGTGCCCAAGAGGTGCTTGATGCCTTCGGTGGAAGGCAGGATGCTGCTGACGCGGCTGATTGCCTGCCTGGTCAAGCTTTCTTCTTCCTTCGGTGTCACTTCCACCGCTGCCTGGGGCGCGGCTACAGGCGGCTGCGCGCCTGCCGTCTGCGGGGTCTGCTCAGGAGGGGTCTGGCAAACGGCGACCACGACCGGATAGGACGCATTTGCGAAGCGCTCCAGCTCCTTTTCCGACACGGCGTCGCAGAGCTCGATGCTTGTCCAGCGCTGCTGCGAGGTGGCAAGGTAATGGCAGTCGGTGGCGCTGTCGTCGCAGCCGAGGAAGGTCATGAGAACGAGGGCTGTTTTCATGGTGCGTGGTTGCCTCTGTCGGGAATATTGCTCTAAAACCTCATCTATCTCGATTGCAGTGACATTACGACGAAAGACGCATTTTCTGAAAGAAAGCAGGCATACCAGTGGCCACCGAAATCAAGCTTGAAACCCCGAGGCAGGATGCGGTTCTGCGCCTCATCGATCTTTCCAATACCTATATGGCATCGCTTTATCCCGCCGAGAGCAACCATCTGGTCGATATTGGCGCGCTGGAAAAAGAAAATGTCTCGTTTTTCGTGGCGCGGCACGATGGCCGGGTGGTCGGCTGCGGTGCGCTGGTGGAGGCTGGCGATGGCACGGCCGAGGTCAAGCGCATGTTCGTCGATCCCGATGCTCGCGGCCTGCGCATTGGCAAGCTGATCATGGATACGCTTATCGACCGCGGTGTCGAACGCGGCCTTTCCGCTATTCGGCTTGAAACCGGCATCAGCCAGCCGGAAGCAATCGGTCTTTACCGGAAGGCGGGGTTTGTCGAGATCGAGGCCTTCGCGCCCTATAAGCCCGATCCGCTCAGCCTGTTCATGGAGAAGATGCTTTAAGACCTGCGGCTCGGATTCATTCCGATCTTCTCGCGCCCCATGCGCGTCCGCTGGATATCGGCTCGAGGCCGGTATGACGTAGCGATCACGTTACACTATCGAGCGAGACCACACACGTCGGTGACGCCGGTCAGAAGGCGGCTTTTCGGAACGCCGTCTTTTCATCGTTGCCATCGTCGCGCGACACGACCTCTGCGACCGTATCATCCTGCGTGGGGGGCGGAGGCGGGAGTTCGGTGACGGCGGCGGAGAGTTCGACCTCCCGCACCCATTCTCGCCAGATGGCCACAAGCAGCGCCATCAGCACCGGGCCGATGAAAAGCCCGAGGAAACCCATGGTCTTGACGCCGCCGACCAGCCCGAAAAAGGTGGGCAGGAAGGGTAGCTTGATGGGGCCGCCGACGAGCTTGGGGCGGATGGTCTTGTCGACGATGAAAAGCTCTACCGAGCCCCAGATGAACAGGGCCAGCCCGTGGGCGGGCGAGCCGCTGGCGACAAGATAGATCGACACCAGCGTGAAGGAGAGCGGAGCACCGCCTGGAATGAGCGCCATGACGCCGGTGAGAACGCCGAGCGTGACGGGCGAGGGGACGCCGGCGATCCAGTAGGCGATGCCGAGGATGATGCCTTCGCCGATGGCGATCAGTGTCATCCCGGTGACCGTGGAACTGATGGTGGCGGGCACGACGCGTGAAATCCGTTCCCACCGCGTCGGCAGAATGCGCTCGCCCACAAGATCGACCTGACGGGTGAAACCGGCGCCGTTGCGGTAGACGAAGAACAGCGCGATCAGCATGAAGAGCAGCGTCAGCACCAGATGAAACGCGCCGTTGCCGGCGGCGAGGATCGCCC
>NZ_JBQYSN010000028.1:0-50041 GCF_052686535.1 Agrobacterium sp. DKPNP3
CAACACCGCGGTTGATGCAGGCCTATGCGGTGGGGCGGTGAGACCATGGAGACAAAACCAGTCCTCTCCGTCCGCAACCTCACCACCTCCTTCCTCGTCGATGGCGCCTGGAAAAGCGTCGTGCGCGACGTCTCCTTCGATGTCGCGCCCGGCGAAACCGTCGCGATTGTGGGCGAATCCGGCTCCGGCAAGTCTGTCACCTCGCTCTCCCTGATGCGCCTGTTCGCCCCGGCCTCCAGCCGGATAGAAGGGAAGGTCCTGCTTAACGGCCGCGATCTGCTTTCGCTCTCCGAGAAGGAAATGCGCGGGGTGCGGGGCAACGACATCTCGATGATCTTTCAGGAGCCTATGACGTCGCTCAATCCGATCTTCACCATCGGCCGCCAGATTTCGGAAGTCCTCATTCGCCACAAGGGGCTTTCGAAACGTGAGGCGCGGGCCGAGACGGTACGGCTTCTGGAAAAGGTCAGAATTCCCAATGCGGCGGGCCGTTTCGACGAATATCCGCACCAGTTTTCAGGCGGCATGCGCCAGCGCGTGATGATCGCCATGGCGCTCGCCTCACGACCGAAACTGCTGATCGCCGACGAGCCGACGACGGCGCTCGACGTGACCATTCAGGGCCAGATCCTCGACCTGATCAAACTGCTGCAGGAAGAGGAGGGCATGTCGGTGCTCTTCATCACGCATGACATGGGCGTCGTGGCCGAAATCGCCGATAGGACGATCGTGATGTATCGAGGTGATGAAGTCGAGACCGGGCCGACCGATGAAATATTCAAACGCGGAAAGCATCCCTATACACGGGCGCTGCTTTCGGCGGTGCCGAAGCTCGGCTCGATGCGTGACCGGCAATGGCCGACGCGTTTTCCCGTGCTCGACATGAAGACCGGTCTTTCGACTGAGCCTCAGGAGGTGGCCGAAACTGTTGCGAGCGGTCAGACGCCGGTCCTGTCGGTCAAGAACCTCGTGACGCGTTTTCCCATCCGGTCCGGCCTGCTGGCGCGCCAGACGGGTGCGGTTCACGCCGTTGAAAACGTCTCCTTCGATCTCTTCCAGGGTGAAACGCTGTCGCTTGTCGGTGAATCCGGTTGCGGCAAATCTACCACCGGCCGCTCGATCATGCGGCTTGTGGAGCCGTCGTCCGGCGATGTATCGCTCGATGGTTATGATGTGATGCGGCTTGATACCGTAGGTCTGCGCAACATGCGCAAATCCGTGCAGATGATCTTTCAGGATCCGTTCTCCTCGCTCAATCCGCGCATGACCGTCGGTACGGCGATTTCTGAGCCCTTCATCAAGCACAGGCTGGGCAGCAGCAAGCAGGCGAAGGAAAAGACCGCCGATCTCCTGGAAAAGGTCGGCCTTTCAGCGGACATGGCCAATCGCTACCCCCATGAATTTTCGGGAGGCCAGCGCCAGCGCATCGCCATTGCCCGGGCGCTTGCCCTCGATCCAAAGGTTATCGTCGCCGACGAAAGCGTCTCGGCACTCGATGTTTCGATCAAGGCGCAGGTGTGCAATCTGCTGCTCGACCTGCAACAGAGCCTCAACCTCGCCTTTCTGTTCATCAGCCATGACATGGCGGTGGTGGAGCGTGTCAGTCATCGTGTCGCGGTGATGTATCTGGGCGAGATCGTCGAGATTGGCCCGCGTGCGGCTGTTTTCGACAATCCGCAGCATCCATACACGAAAAAACTAATGGCCGCCGTGCCAGTGCCTGATCCCGCGCGACGCGGATTGAGAAGAGGAATTTCCAACGAGGAGCTGAAGAGCCCAATTCGTAAGATAGGACACACGCCCCCCAAGCGTGAATATCGGCTGGTTTCGCCCGGGCACATGGTTCAGGTATAAGACGATAAGAGACACTTGTGAGCTGACGCACTAGCCTCCAAACAAAACCCCGCCGAAGCGGGGTTAGGTGTTACCAGCCCTGACGGCCGTACCAGTCATCTATATCTTTCTTGGTACGGTCCTTTTCGTAGCCGTAGCGCTCCTGGATCTTGCCTTCGAGTTGTTCGCGCTTACCGTTGATGACATCAAGATCATCATCAGTGAGTTTGCCCCACTGCTCCTTGACCTTGCCCTTCATCTGCTTCCAGTTGCCTTCAACGCGGTTCCAATCCATCGGTGCTCTCCCTTTTGTTGGTTTGCAACCAGTAAATGTCTGAACCTGAAACAGGTTCCGTTCAGACTGGCAGATATAAGTTGCCGCTAAAATGCCACGAAAACACCGCGATTCATTCAGCCACAGTTCACCCGGCGGAGCGCTAAATCGTGCCATCCCACAAGGAGGGAAATAAGATGCGCAAGACGATACTCACCGCCGGACTGGTTTTCGGCGCCCTGTTTGGCACCGGCGCAAATGCCATGCCTGTTGGCCAGCCGTCCACACCTTCGGCATCCCATGTCCAGACGGTGGATTACGCCTGCGGACGCGGATTCCATCTGTCGCCGCGCGGTTATTGCCGCCCAAATGGTCCGCCGCGATATGAGCGTGGCTGGGACCGCCGTGACCGGTGGGAAGCGCGCCGGGAATGGCGGGAGCGCCAGGCCCGTCGTGAATGGCGTGAGAGAAGAGACTATCGCGACTACCGACGCGATTATTACAGATACTGATCATGCGAGGCCCTCCCCATTCAGGAGGGCCTTTTCTTTCTGCAACTACGCAGCTCGGCGAAAGAGCGTCCGTTGGAGTGTCACTGCTGGTTGGACAGGCTCGTATTTCCTGAAAAGCGGGAAAACTTAGGAGCGCCTCTCCGCGGGCGTCGTCCTTGCATCCGCGCTATGGACCGGCGGGTTGCCCTGAGGTGCGTTTGAGCTACTATGCGCCCATGGCGAGGAGGCCATGTTACAGGAGGGTTCATGATTTACCGGTCTTCAAAACGGCGCACAGTCTTGAAAATGGCCGCTGCTGCGGTTTCCTTTGGCATGCTGGGTGCTGCCGCGAGCGCGCAAGGCTTTCCCGATCGCACGATTACGCTGGTTGTTCCGTTTGCAGCGGGCGGCTCTACCGATGTTGTCGCGCGTGTTATCGCGCAGAAGATGGGTGATGAACTCGGCCAGCAGATCGTCGTCGAAAATGTCGCCGGTGCTGGCGGTAATCTCGGTGCCGACCGTGTCGCTCGCGCCGAACCTGACGGCTATACGATCCTGATGGGAACGGTGGCCACCCATGCGCTTAACCCGCTGATTCTCAAAACCAAACCATACGACCCGGAAAAAGATTTCACCCCGGTTTCGCTGCTTGTGGTCGTCCCCAATGTGCTGGTCGTCAATCCGAAGCTCAACGTCAATAGCGTTGCCGAACTGATTGCGCTCTTGAAGGCCGAACCCGACAAGCACGCCTACGCTTCATCTGGGAATGGCACGCCGTTGCATCTTTCCGGTGAGTTATTCAAGAGCATGGCTGGCGTCACCATGCAGCATGTTCCCTACAAGGGCGCAGGCCCGGCGCTCAACGATCTGCTCGGCAACCAGATTTCAATCATGTTCGACAATCTGCCGTCGTCATCGGGTCATATCAAATCCGGCACGTTGCGGGCGCTGGGCGTCACGACCAGGGAGCGCGCCTCGTCGTTTCCGGATCTGCCGACGATCGCCGAGACGGTGCCCGGTTATGAAACCTACACCTGGAATGCACTCTTTGCGCCTGCCGGCACGCCGGCCGAGGTGGTCGACAAGTTGAATGCTGCGGCCAAGAAGGCGCTTGCCGATCCGGCGGTCGCCGCCCGCATGGCGGAATTCAGCGCCAAGATCGTCGCTTCTTCGCCGGATGAGCTGAAAACCCACGTTGCGGCGGAAATCGCCAAGTGGGGACCGGTGGTCAAGGACGCGAATGTGCAAATGGACTGACCGGTAACGACGGATCTCATCGCGATTTTCCGCCGCGCGTCCTGAAGGTTGCGGGCGGAAATGATGGCCTGACATCAGCGTGGCCGATGTTCCCGTTGCATCGGCCACAGTTCATATCGTCGCACCCAGCCGGTGTGGCGTTTCAGCATCACTCACCAGCCGGTTGCAAAAACCCGCTTGGCAAGCTTTGAGCGCTGAGTTACAAATCTCGCTACCGCGTCAGATCGAACAAAGGGAGGCGTTGCATGACACCAGCATTCTTCGAAACCCTCCCGCAGGGAATGACCCGACACTAGGTCATATCCATTCGCGGCCCGCCATCGCGCGCCCGACATGCGGTTTTATTTTCCCCCACAGCCCGATTGATCTGACGGGGTCACATCGTCTCCCGCCCGGGCTGTGCCATCCAACTTCCGTTTTGAGGACCGGTCGCCGACTACAGGGCGCTGGGCTGGTAAAAATGACTCGCAAGAAGCTCGATTTCCGCGCCGATGCTTATCGCAACGTGCTCGGCTTTGTTTTCAACCATTGGCGTCATCGGCCGTCGCTGGTGGGTTTCATCATCGTTCTGGTGATTGCCAGCACGCTCGCCGAAGTGATGGTGCCGGTCTTTTCCGGCCAGATTGTCGATGCCATTGCCGGGGGCAACGGTGCAGACAACGCTTTGCGCGCCTTCGTCATCGTGGTGGCGCTGGGGCTGGTGAGCGTTGTGCTGCGCTGGTTCATCTTCAACGGTATCATCCGGCTGACGCTGAAAATCATGGCGGATGTCGCCAATAATGGCTTCCACAAGGTGCAGCGTTTCTCCACCGACTGGCATGCCAACAGCTTTGCCGGTTCAACAGTGCGCAAGATCACCCGGGGCATGTGGGCGCTGGATTCGCTTAATGATCTGCTGCTCGTCGCGCTTTTGCCGTCCATCGTCATGCTGGTGGGCGCCACCATCGTGCTCGGCAGCTACTGGCCGGTTATGGGCCTGATCGTCGGTCTCGGATCGCTGATCTACATCGGCGTCACCGTTATGCTTTCCATGGGCTACGTATCGCCAGCGGCACGGCTGGCCAATGCCTGGGACACCAAACTCGGCGGTGCTTTGGCGGACGCGATCAGCTGCAACTCGGTGGTCAAGGCCTTTGGCGCGGAGGTCCGTGAGGAGGTCCGGCTCAACCATGTATTGGCGAAATGGGATAACCGCACGCGCAGGACATGGAAGCGTGGGACGCTGAACGGCACCATCCAGGGGTTCATGATGGTATCAATGCAGGCCGGCATCCTCGGTACGGGTCTACTGATGTGGCGACAGGGGCTGGCCTCACCTGGCGACATCACCTTTGTGCTTGCGATGTTCTTCGTACTGCAGGGTTATCTTCGAGATGTCGGTCAGCATATCCGTAACCTGCAACGTGCCGTCAACGACATGGAAGAACTGGTGCTGCTGGACAAGATGCCGCTTGGAATCGAGGACAAGCCGGGTGCCGGCCCGATCAGGATCGGCAAGGGCGAAATCGTCTTCGACCATGTCACGTTCCAGTATGGAGCTCATCCGACACCGCTTTATGATGACTTCTCCGTCACCATCAAGCCGGGTGAAAGGGTGGGTCTGGTTGGTCACTCCGGTTCGGGCAAGACGACTTTCGTAAAGCTCATCCAGAGGCTTTACGACGTGAAGTCGGGCGAAATTCGCATCGACGGCCAGAACATAGCCGACGTGACGCAGTCGAGCCTTCGCGGCCAGATCGCCATCGTTCAGCAGGAACCTATCCTGTTCCACAGGACGCTTGCAGAAAACATCGCCTATGGCCGGCCGGGCGCAACGCGGCGGGAGATCGAGCAGGCGGCGAAACAGGCGAGCGCCCACGGCTTCATCATGTCCTTGCCCAAGGGCTATGAGACCATGGTGGGTGAACGCGGTGTCAAGCTGTCCGGCGGTGAGCGTCAGCGCGTGGCCATCGCCCGTGCATTCCTGGCGGATACGCCGGTGCTGATACTCGACGAGGCCACGTCCAGCCTCGACAGCGAAAGCGAAGTGCAGATCCAGCAGGCGATGGAACGCCTGATGGTCGGTCGCACCACGCTCGTCATCGCCCATCGGCTTTCGACGGTCAGGGCGCTGGATCGGCTTTTGGTGTTCGACAAGGGCAGCATCGTTGAGGAGGGCGATCATCAGGCTCTCATCCGTCTCAGCGACGGTATCTATCGGCGGCTGTTCGAACGGCAGGCACTGGAACTCACCAAGGGTCTTGTGGCCTGAAAACAGAAGGATACGCCGGAGCGCCCGGCGTATCCTTATCCCGCCCAGCTATCGGCGCCACGAAGGTGCCGGTTTTTTTGCTTAGGACACGTTGTCCGCAACACAAACAGGATGGTGCACCATGGATTTCCACCCGATCACAACGCCGCAACGCCTTGTCATCCGGAGAACCCATATCCATGCCGCATTCCATCACGCTTTCGGACCTGTCGTGGTCGACACATGACGGTCATCCGCTCTTTTCTAACATCAATCTTCGCTTCGGGCCCGAACGCACCGGCCTCGTCGGGCGCAATGGCGTCGGCAAGACGACGCTTCTCAAATTGATCGCCGGCGAACTGACCCCGTCCGCAGGCACGGTTTCCGTATCGGGCAGCGTCAATCTTCTGCGCCAGAGCGTGCAGGTCGTGTCCGACGAGACCGTCGCCGACCTGTTTGGAGCGCGCGACGCGCTGGACGTGCTTGCCCGTGCGCAGGCGGGAACGGCCACTCTGGAAGAGATTGAAGACATCGACTGGATGCTGGAGGAGAAAATTGCCGGGGCGCTCGCGCAGGTCGGGCTGGACGCCTTGCCCACCACGCCGCTTTCGGCTTTATCGGGCGGCCAGCGCACGCGGGTCGCACTTGCTGCTCAAATCCATGCTGCGCCGGATTTCCTGATCCTCGATGAACCGACCAACAATCTCGACCGGGACGGGCGCATTTTCGTTGCCGATTTTCTGGCAAGCTGGCGCGGCGGAGCGATCGTCGTCAGCCATGATCGGGAGCTTCTCGAAACCCTCGACGCGATTGTGGAAATGACGACGCTCGGCGCTACCCGCTACGGTGGAAACTGGAGCCGCTATCGCGCACAAAAAGCGCTGGAGCTGGCCGCCGCCGAACAGGACTTCGCGAATGCGGAAAAGCGTCTATCCGAGGTGAAGCGCCGGTCGCAGGAAGCGCTGGAGCGCAAGGCGCGCCGTGACAGCAGGGGTGCCGCAAAGGCGGCGCGCGGAGATATGCCCGGTATTGTTGCCGGCGCGATGAAAAGGCGGGCCGAAAGAACAAGCGGCGATAACGCCAACCTCGCTGGCCGTCTGGCGGCCTCGGCAACGGACGATCTGAAAGCGGCGCGGGAGCGGATCGAAATCCTGCAATCTGTCAGCGTCACTTTGCCGTCGAGTGGGCTACATGCGACAAAAATGGTGCTCCGATTGCAGAACCTGACCGCAGGCTATGAGGCCCAACAACCCCTGCTTCGCGATCTCTCCTTTGAGATCATCGGGCCGCAGCGCGTTGCCGTGACTGGCCCCAATGGATCGGGGAAAACAACGCTGCTTTCAGTCATCACGGGTAAGTTGCCGCCGTTCGCTGGAGCCGTGGATGTCGGCGTCAAAGCCGTATTTCTCGATCAGCAGGTCAGTCTGCTGGATGCAACCCTGTCCATCCGCGACAATTTCATGCGGCTCAATCCGCAGGCCGGTGACAACGCCTGCCGGGCGGCACTTGCGCGCTTCATGTTCCGCGCGGATGCTGCTTTGCAGATCGCTGGAACACTCTCGGGCGGGCAGATGCTGCGGGCCGGGCTGGCCTGTGTTCTGGGCGGCATTGAGCCTCCGCAGCTGTTGATCCTGGACGAGCCGACGAACCACCTTGATATCGATTCCATTGCCGCCGTGGAGGCCGGCTTGCGCGCCTATGACGGCGCGTTGCTGGTCGTCAGCCACGACGAGGCATTTCTTGCGGAGATCGGTATCGAGCGTCGGCTCGTACTGGGCTTGGGCTGATTATGTCGAAGCCGGCGCTCAGTAGTTTACGGTGACCACGACCGTGTCGGCATAGTTGCCAGGGGCCGGCGTGTTCTGTGCCGGCACGCGCCCGTAGACCGTCAGACTCTGCAGGCTACCCGTTCCCGTTCCGGTGGCTATCTGGCCCGCGGCGCTACCCCAGACATTGGTGCGGCCCGCATCACGGTAAAGACCGTAGGTAACGGATGCCGCGCCCTGAACCATCTTGCGTGCGGCAGGCGGACTGTTACTGAGGCCTCCATTCAAAGCCACGCTGTAGCTTAGATTGCTGGTGCAGGTCAGATTGATCGCCCCGGTCGCATCCACTGCTGTGTTGAGCACGCCGTGACTTCCGAAATTGATGCTGTTTGCTGAGACGATGCATGTCGGCGCGACGGCGGCAGTCACGTTGAACGGAACCTGGGTGGCATTTTGGGTGACAGACGAGCAGCTTGGTGCGAGAAGCGTGTAGCTTTCGTAGGTGAAACTCGTTTCCGCACCGGCAAAACTGGAGAGATATGCGCCTCGCACCGCTGCGGACTGACCGGCATTGATCCGGCCATAAAGGGTGCGGGTCGTGGTGTTGACAAGAAGCGGCAAGGCCAGGTCGATTGGTGGAGGAGATCCGAGTGCCGGTTGTGTAACCGATCCCCAGGTCGTCGTGCGTGCAGAATTCTGGTATAGCTGGTAATTGAGGATATTGCTTCCCTGCAGCATCCGGCGGACACCGCCCGATTGCCCGCCGCTTCCCGCATTGATGTTAGGACAGATGCGAACGGAAAGCGCCAGAGAAAGCGGATTATTGCAGGTCACCGAAAGGGTAGCCGTCGTGTCAACGGCAGCGCCCCCTGCGAGATTGACGAAGCCGAAATTCATGTCCGACATGCTGAAAGTACAGGTTTGCGCCAGAACGGGCGCCGCCGAAAGAACGGCTGTAATTGCAATGGCAACGCGGATAAGACGCCTCATTGAATGCTCCTGCACGTGGTTTCGAACGTTGCGCGCGTCTGGCTGTCGTCGGAGACCGTGATCTGCGCTTCGCATTCACCTTTGGTCGGCTGCGTGATGTGAAGCCTGTGCGTCGCGCCGATGTCGTCGAGATAAGCCTGTCCGTCATAACCGACGACGAAATCGCGCTTGCCGTCTATTGTCCCGGTCGACCCGGTTTCGATGAAGTCGCCATTCTCGTTTTTCAGTGTCACCAGCGCCACCTGTCCTTCGGTTTCCACCTTGAAATTGACAACGGCGCCAGCACGTTCAGTAGGCCTGACCATCTGCTTGGTGTGGTCGATGCGAGCATCAACGGGCAAGTTGCTGGGGTCGAGCGTGATATTGTTGAGGTCATAGGAGCGCAGATTGGGCAGCAATATCTTGCCGCGCCGGTTCGTCTGGCCGATCGGGCGGTTTTCAAGCATGATATCGACACCGGGTGCACCCGCATCGACAACCGCGAAGGCATCATCGATGCGGTTGCCGAAGAAGACGTCGCCCCCGGCGAGTGCGATCGACCCTTCGATTTGCGCATAGGCCTGTGTCGTGTTGTTGAACTTGTCAACGCCGGCAGAGACGCGGGCAGCGCTGCCGCGATAGCTGCCCGAGGCCGAGGCGATGTCGTTGGCACCAAGCCCGCCGCGCAGCCGCCAGCCATAACTCCCCTCCGCCTGTTCGTCCGATTTCACGGCCTCCGCCGTCAGCGAATACCCATCGGCACTGGAGGACATGCCGGTTGAGGCCGACACGCCACCGCCGAAGGACCAGGAGAGGCCGGCGAAAATGCCGTAGGAATTACTGTCCTCCAGATCCTTGTAGGCCGTGACGAAAATATTGCCGCTTTCGCCAAAGGGCCGCGTTGCGGAGAGACCGAGGAGGCGGGATCGACGCTCGTCGAATGTTTCAAGCTGGGTGTAGGAAAAGTTTAGGCTGGTCTCGTCGAAGCCGAGTTGTGTTGACACGGAAATCTGGTCGAGCGACCGCGGCGGCCGGACGCTCAGAAGCCCGGAAGCAAATTGATTTTTTGAGTTGTTGGAAGAGACGGATGCCATGTCATTGTAATCGCCGAAAGCCCGTTGCGATCGCGCGTTGATCCGCACGCCAAGCAATTCGGCTTCGACACTTGCCGAAAGCTGATAGCCGCTTTCGTCGCCGAAATGGCTGGATGCGCCGGAAAAGGCCGCCAGTCCATGGGATCCGAGTGTGAAGATCCCGCCCAGGCCGACATTGTAAAAATCCTCGCCACCTTCTGCATGGCCTTCCACCGTCAGCCCATCCGATACGCCGTAGCGCACCGTCGCCGACCCCAGCAGCCGGTCGTCATAATCGAAGGAGGAAGTTCCGTAGTTGCGCCGGGCAAAACCGACTTCGGCAGAGAAATCGATGAGACCCTTGGTCAGCAAATCCGGCGACGTGTAGAACGGGGTTTCCGAAACGGTTTCTCGTCCCAGCGCATCTCTCACCACCAGCCTTGCATTGCCCACGCCGCTGATGACCGGGAGATTGGTGATGGAAAAGGGGCCTTCCGGCACATCCTGCGACAGCCGTCGGATATTGTTGACGTAGACATCGACAGTGGAGGGCACGGCCGCCGAGCCCGCAAATTCCGGCATGGGCATCGTGACTATATCGGGCCTCAGTTCAAAGTTCCGGCGAATCTGAAACCCGCCCAAACGCGTTGGGCGTGTCCAGCTCAGCCCGCCGGTAATCAGGTCGCCAGCGCGGTAGCTGGTGAGTGTTTCCTCGTCCGAATAGCTCCAGGTGGTATCTAGGCGCTGCGTGTCGAATTCAGACTGGCGCGATGTGCTGAGGACGTGCGACGAGGACAGCACGCCGAGTGGGCCGAAGGCGCGGCTTTCCAAAAGCGCTGAAATGCCGTTAAAGTCCGCGAGATCGGACCATTTATTGCCGCCGGAGGCGCCGTAAATCGTGTAGTTCACCAGACCTCCAAAATCGCTTCTGGCTTTCTCCTGCGTTTCGTCATCCTCCTCCGCCGCCGCTTTTCCGGATGCGTCGATGACCTTGCTTGCCCGCGCTGTCATCGTCAGGCTAAAATGCATGGACTGTGTACTGCTGTCATAACGCGCCACGACCTCGGGCAGCATGGAGATATCAATCCATCCATCGTCGCCGATGGCGCTTTCGACCGGGGAGATCCCAATATTGGTCAGCTGTTCCGGCTCGATGAGAAACGATCCGGCGGCGTTTTGACGAAATGTGGCGATCATGTCTGTCGATACATCGTTGATGTAGACTTCGAGTTGCAGCTGTCCGGCCTCGTTTGCGGCAACAGAGGTCGGCTGTGCCGCAGGAGGTACGTCCTGCGCCACGGAGAGACTGCTCGATGAAATGACCGTCAGAGCGGCAATCGTCAAAACGGCAAGGTCAGCCGCCCGAAACGCGCGCCGTCGCATTGACGGGGCCGCCTTCGCTGTCTGCGGAAATCTTTAATGTGCCGCCGCCTTTCTTGCCGCCCATCGCCGGAACCACAAAACTTGCAGCGGAGCCACCAAGGACATATCCGACCAGGCCCTGCTGACGGGCAACTGCCTGGCCGTTACCGGTGGCGAGCATCAGGTTGGCGAGCCTTATGCGCCTGTCACCGGTATTGGATACCGAAACCCGGTAGCCATTGCCCTGGGGCGTGATCTTCCAGGCCGGTTCGGCTCCGTTTGTGGCGGCGGGGGCGAAGAACACGGGTATTGAATGACGCACGACAAGATTGACCGTGCCGGATTGCGGTTTTCCCGCCGGGGGCAGTTCGTCAACGATGACGCGGTAGCTTTCTTCGCCGCGCACGGGGGCCTTTGAAAGCCGAACGATGCGGATGAGATTTTCCGCGCCACCTTTCAACTGGGTCATCGGAGGGCTCGCAACCACATCCTGGGTTGCAGTGTAGACATCCTGACCGTTCTGCTGCGTCCAGCGGAAAATCCTGACCTGGACGTTGATAGGCTTTTTTGCATCGTTCCAGATGCGAAGGCTCGACGCTGCCGTTGGGGCCTTGAGATCAAGAAGCACCGGCGCAACCCGCAGGGATGCAGCCTGTGTAGGCGAAACACTCAACCCGGCAAAAAACGCAGCCGCTAAGGTAAAAACACGCATGCGCGATCCTCCCTGTGGCGATCAGTAATTGAGCGTGGCCGTCACCGTATCCGTATAGACGCCGACCGCGGGTGTCGTCTGGGCAGGTACGCGCCCATAGACGGTAAAGGTCTGCGGTGCCCCGGTGCCCGTCCCGGTTTGCCGGTCGGTTCCCACCGTGTTGCCCCACACCGTTGTGTGGGCCGCAGTTGTGTAGAGCGAGTAGGAGATCGTCCCACCCGCTGGAGACGTCATCAAACGATTGGCAACGGTCGCTCCCGTACCAGCGCCGGCGCTGAGGCCGAGACTGAACGGGGTGCTGGCCGTGCACTGCACGACGATGTTGCTGGTGGCGTCAATCGGTGCTGCAATGACGCCGCTCGTGCCGAAATCGAGATTGCCGGCCGAATTGATCTGGCATGCGGCCTGAATGGTGATCTGGACGTTGAAATTTGTGGTGGCGACCTGCGCCAGACTTGCCGCTGGCGTGAAAACCAGCGCCGCCAGTGATAACAGATAGCCTGATGCCCGAAACCTCATGCTGCCTCCCCAAGCTGGTCGCGCTGCCGATTTGGCCATGCGCGCCTTCTAATTGCCCTGATAGCGAGTAATTAGAACATGCTAATACTCGCGCCGATTTGGTTAATAAATGATTAACAATCGGGCCTGCAAAACTATCGGATGAAATGCCGTAGTGCCCGCAACTTACGAAGGTAAGCCAACGCCTGTCCTGACGGGCTCGAATGCTTGCTTTTTTATCCCTCCACGTCGCCCTTACCGCACCGCGGCATCTTGTCAGCCGCCTCGTGTTGGCGTAGTCGAAACGACAGAAAACCCGGGGCTTTCAGCGCGACCTTCCGGTGGCGTTGAGCTTGGCTCCACAGACACCTCAACGTTGGGACAGCGATGACACTTTACTTGGATTACCTGGCTGAAATCAAAAGCAGAGAACCACAGGGTCTCGCGCCGAAGCCGATTGACGATGGCGCACTGACAGCCGAAATCATCGAGCTGATCAAGGATGCTGGGAGCGAGCATCGCGCCGATGCGCTGAAGTTCTTCATCTACAATACGCTGCCCGGTACAACGAGCGCCGCTGGCGTCAAGGCTGCCTTCCTCAAGCAGATCATCCTCGGCGACGTCATCGTTCCCGAGATTACGCCGACGTTTGCGCTCGAGTTGCTGTCGCACATGAAGGGTGGACCGTCCATCAAGGCTCTGCTCGATATCGCGCTTGGTAACGATGCCGAGATCGCCGTCAAGGCGGGCGAAGTCCTGAAAACCCAGGTCTTCCTCTACGACGCCGATATGTTCCGCTTGCGCGATGCCTACAAGGCCGGCAACGCCATCGCCCGGGGCGTATTGGAAAGCTACGCGAAGGCAGAGTTTTTCACCAAGCTTCCCGACGTCGAAGACGAGATCAAGGTTGTCACTTTCATCGCTGCGGAAGGCGATATTTCGACCGACCTGCTTTCGCCCGGCAATCAGGCCCATTCGCGCTCCGACCGCCAGTTGCACGGCCAGTGTATGATCTCTCCCGAAGCGCAGGGACAGATCGTCGCGCTTCAAAAGCAGCATCCTGACAAGCAGGTGATGATGATCGCTGAAAAAGGCACGATGGGCGTTGGCTCCTCGCGCATGTCCGGCGTCAACAACGTCGCGCTGTGGACGGGAAAGCAGGCAAGCCCCTATGTGCCCTTCGTCAACTACGCGCCGATCGTTGCCGGTACCAATGGCATTTCGCCGATCTTCGCAACCACCGTTGACGTGACCGGCGGCATTGGTGTCAACCTTAAGAACTGGGTGAAGAAGCTCGGCGAAGATGGCAAGCCTATCCTGAATAATGACGGCAATCCGATCCTAGAACAGAAATATTCGGTCGAAACCGGTACAGTTTTGAAAATCGACACCAAAAACCACAAGCTTCGTGACGAAAACGGCACCGAGCTGGTGGACCTCGCCGCGTCCTTCACGCCTCAGAAGATGGAGTTCATGAAGGCGGGCAGCTCTTACGCCATCGTGTTCGGCAAGAAGCTTCAGACCTTCGCTGCTGAAACGCTCGGCGTTGAGCCAACCCCGGTCTTTGCGCCCAACAAGGAAATCTCCATCGAAGGGCAGGGCCTTACCGCCGTCGAGAAGATCTTTAACCGCAATGCGGTTGGTGTCACGCCCGGCAAGGTCCTGCATGCCGGCTCCGACGTTCGTGTTAAGGTCAACATCGTCGGTTCGCAGGACACGACCGGTCTGATGACGGCACAGGAACTCGAAGCGATGGCGGCGACCGTCATTTCGCCGCTGGTGGATGGCGCCTATCAGTCGGGCTGCCACACGGCCTCCGTGTGGGACAAGAAGGCGCAGGCCAACACGCCGAAGCTCATGTCCTTCATGCACAATTTTGGCGTCATCACCGGGCGTGACCCGAAGGGCGTCTATCACTCCATGACGGACGTGATCCACAAGGTGCTGAACGACATTACCGTTGATGACCGGGCAATCATCATCGGCGGCGACAGCCACACCCGCATGTCCAAGGGTGTCGCCTTCGGTGCGGATTCCGGCACCGTCGCGCTGGCGCTGGCAACCGGTGAAGCGACTATGCCGATCCCGCAATCGGTCAAGGTTACCTTCAAGGGCACGATGCAGCCCTATATGGACTTCCGCGATGTGGTGCATGCCACCCAGGCACAGATGCTCCAGCAGCACGGCGACAACGTCTTCCAGGGCCGTGTGATCGAAGTGCATATCGGTACGCTGCTCGCCGACCAGGCCTTTACTTTCACCGACTGGACGGCCGAGATGAAGGCTAAGGCGTCGATCTGCATTTCCGAAGACGAGACGCTGATCGAGTCACTGGAAATCGCCAAGTCGCGCATCCAGATCATGATCGACAAGGGCATGGATAATGAGGCTCAGACGCTCAAGGGTCTGATTGCCAAGGCAGATCAACGGATTGCTGAAATCCGTTCAGGTGAAACGCCAGCTTTGAAGCCGGACGCCAACGCGAAATATTTCGCCGAGGTCGTTGTCGACCTCGACGTTATCAACGAGCCGATGATTGCCGATCCTGACGTCAACAACAACGACGTCTCCAGACGCTACACGCACGACACGATCCGCCCCGTTTCCTACTACGGCGCTTCTAAGAAGGTCGATCTCGGTTTTGTCGGCTCGTGCATGGTGCACAAGGGCGACGTTAAGATCGTTGCGCAGATGCTGCGCAACATCGAAAAGACTGAAGGAAAGGTCGAGTTCAAGGCGCCGCTCGTCGTCGCCGCGCCGACCTACAACATCATCGACGAGCTGAAAGCGGAAGGGGATTGGGAAATCCTGCAGAAGTATTCCGGTTTCGAGTTCGATGACCTCAACCCGAAGACCACGAACCGCACCTCCTATGAGAACATTTTGTATCTCGAGCGTCCGGGCTGCAATCTTTGCATGGGCAACCAGGAAAAGGCCGCAAAGGGGGATACGGTTCTCGCAACCTCGACCCGTCTTTTCCAGGGACGCGTCGTGGAAGACAGCGCCGACAAGAAGGGTGAATCGCTGCTCGCTTCCACCCCGGTCGTCGTGCTCTCGGCAATTCTAGGCCGCACACCGAGCATTGAAGAGTATCGCTCTGCCGTCGAGGGGATCGATCTGACGAAGTTCGCGCCGCCGAAGACGACGCCGATCGATTCCCAGTCGGTGCATTATTAAGCGCCTCCGCTCTCGGGTTGGACCGTGAATGCGTTCACCCGGACGAGCGTCTCAAAACCGAACGCAGCGGAAAGAAATTTTCGCTGCGTTTTCATTTTCATAGACGGACTTCTTCGTGCTTCCTGCCAAACCGCGAAACGAACTTTTTGCCGCTGAATTGTCAGCACTTGCACGGCTGGGTAACACTTCATTTAGTGATTTCGTGAAATCTAAAATACGCAGGTTCCAAGGGTTCATCCGGAGCCGGTAGAACAAGTAGAACAGCTCAGAGTCGCCTTGGGCACGATTGCCAAACGCTTCTGCTTGTCGCCCTATGAGGAGGGGCAACAGCTACCCGCGATGTTTTATCATATCGTTCTCCAGTCTGCCTTATCGGCAGCGAGAGAGCGCTTGCCTTGAGGCCATTTATGTCTTTCCTGAAGAATACCAAGATAAAAACGAAGGTCGTTTTTGTTATCTCGTTGATGAGCCTGATGTCACTGTTCGGCATAGGCTATGTCAGTGTGCAATATAAAAGCACCGACGCCGTTTATAGCGACTTTATCGGACATGAGGCGCTTGCGGCCGTGCTGAACGCCCGAACGAGCGGCAATCTGAACGCGCTCGGCATGCAGATGTTGCGCGCCAGCCTTAATGACCCGACCAGCAGCGATTTCGATGCTGCCGTCAAAACCTTCAGGGCAGATCGCAAGCAGCTCGAAGAGCGCCAGAACAAGATCATGGAACTTGTCCCGGCGCGCACGGAGGCAGCCCGTGACATCCTGAAGGGTGTTGTTGAAGTCGAGGAGATCGGCAATCAGGTCATCACCCTTGCGCAGGCTGGCAAGCAGGCCGAAGCGCAGCTTATGGCGCTCAATGTGCTGAAGAAAATCGCTGAGGTCTCGCCGAAGATCAGTGCCGGCAACGAGCAACTCATTCAGGTCATGAATGATGGCAGGGAGCGGCTGACGGCCAGCACGACAACGACGATCTGGACAGGCCTTATCGAGCTGGCGCTGGTGTCGCTTGCCGTTATTGCGCTTGGCCTTCTCATCTGCTCTCGCGGCATTACCACACCGATAGCGCGCCTTCGCGCGCGAATGGAATCTCTCGCCGCCGGCGACACGTCAACCGAGATCGACGGTAAGGATCGCGGCGACGAAGTGGGTCAGATGGCGGCGACCGTTCAGGCTTTCCGCGAAAACGCGATTGAGCGCATCAGGCTTGAAAATGAGACTGAGGCCAACCGATCCATGTCCGAGAAGGATCGAATCGAGCGCGAAAAACAGAAGGCGCAGGAGGCGGCCGACATCCAGTTTGCCGTCAACAATCTTGCAACGGCGCTCTCAAGGATCGCGGAAGGTGATGTGACCTATCGGATTGCCCAGCCTTTTGTGCCGAGCCTTGATGGTATTCGCGGCGATTTCAACCGGGCGGCCGAACAGCTGCAATCGACGCTGACACAGGTCGCGCAGAATGCACGCGGAATCGACGCTGGCGCCAACGAGATCAGATCCGCGGCGGACGACCTGGCAAGACGGACGGAGCAGCAGGCTGCTGCAGTGGAAGAGACGGCAGCGGCACTTGAAGAAATTACGACGACGGTACGGGATTCGACCAGGCGGGCGCAGGAAGCGGGCCAACTCGTCGGTCGCGCAAAGATCGGCGCGGAAAAATCCGGCGAAGTCGTCCAAAAGGCCGTGTCCGCCATGGAGCAGATCGCCAGCTCCGCCAATGAAATTTCCAACATCATTGGCGTAATCGACGAGATCGCGTTTCAGACGAACCTTCTTGCGCTGAACGCCGGTGTGGAAGCGGCGCGAGCGGGTGACGCCGGCAAGGGTTTTGCCGTCGTCGCACAGGAGGTGCGTGAACTTGCCCAGCGTTCCGCCAATGCCGCCAAGGAAATCAAAAACCTGATCATGACATCGAACGGGCAGGTACAACAGGGCGTGCAGCTGGTTGGTGAAACCGGGAAAGCTCTGCAGCTCATTGTTTCGGAAGTGCAGGAAATCAACCGCCACGTTGCGGCCATTTCTGAATCGGCACAGGAGCAATCTTCCGGGCTGCATCAGATCAATACGGCTGTGAACCAGATGGATCAGGACACGCAGAAAAATGCTGCGATGGTAGAAGAAAGCACAGCGGCAAGTCACGGCCTTGCACGTGAGGCATCGTCACTGAACCAGCTGATCGCCCAGTTCAAGCTCGCTGAAGCCGGTTATGCTGACGCATCCGCTCCCGTGCGCGGCGCTTCTGCTGCCGACCGACCAGCTGCCTCGCCCGCCCGCGCGCTCGGTGGGCGCATCAGGGCGGCGTTTTCCGGTAATACGGCTTTGAAAGCCGATGTGGGCAACTGGGAGGAGTTCTGACCGTCGTCCGCTGACTGGCCAAGGCAACTGGCTGGGTGCCGAGGGCGCTGATACGACATCAAAGCCGAAGATCTGAGCTTTGCTTAGATCTTCGGTTTTCTGCTTTTCAGCCTTCGTCGGTCTGATCCTGCTTGGCCTTCCGGTCATTTTGCGGTAACCAGGGCGCATGATAAAAACCTCGAGTATCACCTGCATCTAGCTCCCGCCTGCGCGCGAGGAGCATCCGACGCAAAGCCGGCTGGCTTGCGTTCGGCACAGGCTTGTCTGAAGGCAAGCGAATGCGACCAGATGCAGTGAGATCATCTCCATGGAAAACTATTTTGAAAGCCCTTTCAGGGGCGTCACGCTTGATAAGCAGGTAGGGAACCCGAACCTTGTGGTCGGGAAATACAGCTATTACTCCGGCTACTATCACGGCCATAGCTTTGAGGATTGCGCCCGTTATCTTTTGCCCGATGAAGGCGCAGACAGGCTGATTATCGGGAGCTTCTGCTCGATAGGTTCAGGCGCCGCTTTCATCATGGCCGGTAATCAGGGCCATCGTAACGAGTGGATCAGCACCTTCCCGTTTTTCTTCATGCCGGAGGTGCCGGAATTCGAGAATGCCGCGAACGGTTATCTGCCTGCTGGCGACACCGTTATCGGCAATGATGTCTGGATCGGCTCAGAAGCGATCATCATGCCCGGCATTACGGTGGGCGACGGCGCCGTGATCGGGACGCGGGCTCTTGTGACGAAGAATGTTGAACCCTATGCCATCGTTGGCGGCAATCCCGCGAAAACCATCCGAAAGCGGTTCGATGATGACAGCATCGCGATGCTACTCGAGATGAAATGGTGGAATTGGCAGGCGCAGCAACTGAAGGCTGCGATGCCACTCATGACCGGCGGCAATGTCTCGGAGCTTTATCGCTTCTGGCAATCCGACTTGACCTAGTCTTGTTAAGGCAGGCCCGCCTCACCGGGGGCGGGCCTGTGCACTTGTGGCTGCGGATGAGAACAGTCCAGGTTTTATACGCTGGCATTCGGCGGCTGTGTGAAGACGCCGATACGAGAGCCTGGACAGATATTGGTGATGAAAATTAGTCGCACCGGATTCCGCTTTGTTTAACCCCGTTGCCGGAAATCTCGCAAGTGCGGTGGTGTTGCTCTAGCGTCCTGCCGGCTTTTCCAGCAAGGAGCGGGCTCGCCGCTTTTCATATCAAGCAAGGCCAGCATGCCCTTTCAAAAGACCAGAGACCGTGAGGAATATTCGCAGCACCTTCATCTCCTGTGCCGCATAGCCGCATGGCTTGGTCTTGCGCTGGGGACTGGCTGGTTCCTCTTCTTCGTTTTGACAGGACGCTGGAATATCGCGGTCAGCCTTCTTCTGCTTGGCGTCGCAGTCATCCCGTGCTGGGTGATTTGCCTGAGGGGCCATTTTTCATGCGGTCTCATTCTCGCTCAGATCGCTTGCACCCTGTTTGTCTGCTGGTATTCGCTATTTATCGATGTTCAGGACGCGGCGGTTCCAAGAACGACGCACCTCTACCTCCTCGTCATCGTTTTCGTCGGCTATATGAATTTTCAACGTCAGCGCTCGCTCCCGCAGTTTATCGTTATTACGGCGGGTCTTCTGGCTTTCATTTTCCTGTGTGCTTCCGCCGCCAACCTCCCTTTCAGCACCCCGATTTCACAGGATGTCCGAAGCGTCAGCGCATGGTTCAACGGCATATTCGCAACGGGTATGTTGTGCGGTGGCGTCGCAGCGATGCAGGCTCAGTTCCGAAGCCAGACAAAAAATGCACTCGAGCTGCGATCCGCACTCTCCAACGGGCAATTCGAGCTTTTCTATCAGGCGCAGGTGCGGACGGACGGTTCGCTGAGCGGTGCGGAGGCGCTTTTGCGCTGGAACCATCCCAAGCGGGGCCATATACCGCCCGCGGAATTCATCCCGCTTGCGCAACGCACGGGGTTCATGCCGACGCTCGGTGCGTGGGTGATTGCCGAGGCCTGCACGACGCTTGCCCGTTGGCAATCTAAAGCTTCAATGCGCCACCTCACATTGTCGATCAACATCACGGCGGACCACTTCGTGGATGCGGGATTTTCCGCTCAGCTTCTCGAAGCCGTTTCATCAAATGGCATTGACGCACGGTTGCTCAAGCTGGAACTGACAGAAAGCGTTTTCCTTTCGGATATAGAAGCCGCCATTACCAAGATGAAGCTGCTGCATCACGCCGGGTTTGCTATCGCGCTTGATGACTTCGGAACGGGTTACTCGTCGCTGAGTTATCTACGCCAATTGCCTTTAAAGCAGCTCAAAATCGATCGAAGCTTCGTTAAGGGCGTGAGTGAAAGCGGGCGCTTGGCGGCAATAACAAAAAACATTGTCAGGATGGGACATGATCTCTCCCTGGAGGTCCTTGCCGAAGGGGTGGAGACGGAAGCAGAGTTGCGCATGATGCTGTCATACGGCTGCGAGCTTTTTCAGGGTTATTTTTTTGGACGACCGACTTGTCTAGCAGAATTCGAGCAATACGCGGCCCGCACCTAATCCGCCGAAAAGCAGCGATGTTGTAAATCGTCTCCAGATCGCCCGAAGTCGGGGATCGTCATTCTGCCCTCCGGCGCAGCGAAACCGGGTCCCAAATGTCGTCGAGCGGCCCCTCCAGAGCGGTCCGCGGCGGGATGAGCTTTGGCTCGATGATGATGACCTCGGGATCGCTCCGGTTCTCCTCCAGCAGGTAGAAACCTTTCTCAAGCATCCGCGCAATATCAGGCTTGACCATGTAGACCGGGAAGGGAAGGAAGGATGCGAAGGGGTCGTAGTCGAAACAGCCGACGACGATGTCGCCAAAGGCCTCGCCATCGTGGCGCCCCATGAAACGCAGCAGCCCTTCGAAATTGATTGATGAGTTGACGAAGAAGCAGCGTGGCAGGCGGCCCCTGCGTTCGTAGAACCGTTCGAACGCCAGTTCTGTCATGCGAGGCGAATAACCCGTGATTTCGATATCGTCCCCGCCCTCCATGCCGAAATGGGCGGCTTTGGCCGCGTGGAAGCCATCAATTCGCGCACGGCTTGCGTAGTCATCGTGACCGCCGAACAAAACGACGTCGTCAGGCCCGAGCGCCGCTGCCTTCGCGGCATGGGCAAGGATCGCCGCGGTCAGTATCTGCGCGCCGTGCCGGTTGTCGGAAATCACCGACGAGGCATACTTGCCTGGAAGATCGATATTGACATGCGGCAGTCCCGCCCGCGCGCAAACCTGGTGCACGCCGTCAGGATCGGTTACGCCGGCAATGAAGAGCGCATCGATGGAGTAGGCAATCAATGTCTCGACGGTACGCCGCTCCTCTTCAGGATCCCGCCGGCCGGATACTACCATGGGCGAAAGGCCGCGCTTGCGTGCCTGGCCCTCGAATGTCTGCGCCATCGAGGAAAAGAATCGGTTGTCATAGATCGGGACCAGGAGACCAATGAGTCCCGATTTCGAGCTCCTCAACCCTCTCGCCTGCAGGTTAGTGGTGTAGCGGTGCGTCTTGGCAAGTGACAGAATTTTGTTGGCCGTCTCCTCGGAGATCCGTCTTTTTCGCCATGATCCGTTCAGGACGGCGCTGACCGTCGACGCGGATGCGCCGGACAATATCGACAGGTCGTATATCGTGGCCTTCTTGGAACTTATGTCCGTCACTGTGATCTCCCCAACTGATTCTGATTATTAGAGCAGGCGTCCTCTTGACGGAAGGGCGCTTCATGATATGGTTATTGCACCATCGATTGTGCATATTGGCAATATCGATTGTGCAAGGATGGTTGCTGTGGGAGTGGCAAAGGGAGAGTCTCGAATAAACGAGATGAGAAATTTTGAACGCGGCGGTTAAGAACATGCTGCGGGCGGGTTTCGTTTGCCAATTTTTGAGGAGGACTTCAATGAAGAAGATTATTGGTGCGGCGGTTGGTCTGTCGCTCGCGCTGCTCTCATCCGCAGCTTTCGCCGAAGGGCCGAAGGTTGGCGTCGTCGTTAAGATCGGTGGTATTCCGTGGTTCAACGCCATGGAAGCCGGGATCAAGGAGCAAAGCAAAAAGCTCGGCGTGGATGGTTTCATGGTCGGTCCGACAAGCGCCGACCCGGCTCTGCAGGTCCGCGCTATCGAAGATCTGATCGCCCAGAAGGTGGACTTCATCGGTGTGGTGCCGAATGACGCCAAGGTGCTGGAGCCTGTGCTCAAAAAAGCCCAGGCCGCCGGTATCAAGGTCATTACCCATGAATCGCCCAAACAGCTCGGTGCCGACTGGGATTTCGAACTCGCATCCGCCAAAGGCTTTGGTGAAGCGCATGGAAAGCTGCTGGCGGAAAAGATGGGCGGCAAGGGTTCCTATGCCGTTTTCGTCGGTTCGCTCACCGTTCCGCTCCACAACGCCTGGGCAGATGCTGCGATCGCCTACATCAAGGCAAACTATCCAGACATGAAGCTCGTCGGTGATCGCTACGGGGTCGCTGAAGACCTGGACAAGAGCCGTTCGACGGCGCTCGACCTGATGTCGGCCAATGCCGATCTCAAGGGCTTCCTGGCGTTCGGTTCACAGGGACCCATCGGTGCCGGCCGCGCGGTTGAGGAGCGCCGCAAAGACGGCAAGGTCTTCGTTATCGGCCCATTCTCGCCGGGACAGGGCGCCAAGCTCATCAAGTCAGGCGCACTGACCGGCGGCTTTATGTGGAACCCGAAACAGGCGGGTGAGGTATTCGTAACGCTCGCAGACCGCATCGCCAAGGGTGAGACCCCGAAGGCAGGTGACAACATTGAAGGCCTAGGTACCATCAACCCCGAAGGTAATACCATTGTTGTCGATCAGCTCCTGAAGATCGACAAGGAAAGCATCGACAAGCTCGTTTCCATGGGCCTCTGATCCTCCCCAAGGCCGAAGGTGTCGCGCGGGAAAAATGCCCCGCGCGACACCGATCTCAATTTCATGCCGAGCGCCACGTTTGAAAACCATTCGGGGCGAAAGGAGATTGACGCTATCATGAGCGCAGAACCGCTCCTGTCCCTCAAGAATGTCAAGGTCACGTTTGGTGGCGTGCGCGCCCTCAAGGGTGTTGCCTTCGAAGTCAATCCGGGCGAAGTCCATTGCCTCGCCGGCGAAAACGGTTGCGGCAAGAGCACGCTCATTAAAGTGATAACCGGCGTTTATACGCCGGAAAGCGGTGCTGAGCTCTACTTCGACGGCAGGCCCATTGCGGCGATGACCCCGACGCTTGCGCAATCGCTTGGGATACAGGTGATCTGGCAGGACTTGGCGCTGTTCGACGAAATGACAGTGGCCGAAAACATTGGCTTCCAGTTTGCGGTAAATGGAAAATTTGGCCTCGTCGACAAGCGCGCCATTGAAAAAGCTGCGGCAAGGGCGCTGGCGCGGCTTGGCGTGTCGTTTGATCTTGACAAGCCCCTCAAGGAGCTGCCGATTGCCCAGCGCCAGATCGTGGCGATTGCCCGTGCGCTGGTTGGCGAAGCCCGTCTCGTTTTCATGGACGAACCTACCGCGTCCCTGACGCAGTCGGAGACGGATTATCTGATCGACATCGTCCGCAACCTCTCGGCATCCGGTGTCGCGGTCGTCTTCGTTTCGCACCGTCTGGCGGAAGTGCTCGAGATATCGGATCGGATCACCGTTTTGCGGGACGGATCGCTTGTTGGTGTTTTCCCGGTCGAAGGCATGACGCAGTCGCGCGTGACCGAGCTGATGACTGGCCGCAACTTTGACAGCGCCGTCATTGCCGCCGATCACGATGACAAGCCGGTTGTTCTTTCCGTGCGCGGCCTGAGCCGGGCGGGTGAGTTCGAGGATGTTTCCTTCGATCTGCGGCGCGGAGAAACGCTCGGGATCACCGGCCTTCTCGGTGCCGGGCGCACGGAGCTGGCCCTGACGCTGTTTGGCATGCACCGACCGCAATCGGGAGAAATTCTCATCGATGGAAAGAAGGTCGAGTTTCATTCCAACCGGGATGCGATTGAGGCAGGTGTCGCCTATCTCTCCGAAGACCGGCTCTCGCTGGGTCTAAATCAGCCGCAGTCCATTGCCGACAATCTCGTCATGGCCTCGCTCGATAAGTTGCTGAGCGGCGGCCTCATCTCGCCATCGAAAAAGGCGGATGTCGTTTCCCGCTGGATTTCAGCGCTCGGGGTGAAGATCGGCCTGCCGGAAGATCCGATCCGCACGCTCTCAGGCGGCAACCAGCAGCGTGTGGCAATTGCCAAATGGCTGGCGATAGGACCAAAAATCCTCATCCTCGACGCACCCACAGTTGGAGTCGACGTCGGGGCGCGCGCCGGCATCTTCGAAATCGTCCGCAAGCTCGCGGCAGAAGGCCTGTCGATCATCGTTATCTCCGACGAAGCGCCGGAGGTCTATTTCAATACAGACAGGGTCATCCACATGGTCGAAGGCCGGTTCCACGCCACCTATGATCCGCGGCGGCTGTCGCTGACCGAACTGGAGGCCGCCATCTATGCGTAGGCTCGTCCTCGGACACACGACCGAATTCACGTTGCTGGTGGTCATGGTCCTGCTCTGCACCGGGCTTTCCTTCGCCACCGACCGTTTCCTCACCATTTCCAACGCCTTTGATGTGCTCAATGTGTCGGCGGTCAACATCATCTTCGCGGTCGGCCTGCTTGTCGTGCTAATCTCTGGCGGTATCGACATTTCCTTCGCGGTCGCCGCTTCCGTCGTTCAATATGTCACCGTTCTGGCGCTCACCGCGCTCGGCGGCGGCAACTGGGCGGAAGGGTTCATTATTGCCGGTGCTGTTGGCCTTGGTCTCGGCTTCGTCAACGCCTTCCTCGTCTGGCGGCTCAACATCATCTCCATCGTCGCGACCATCTCCACCTTCAACATCTTCTTCGGGCTGTTGATGTTCTTCACCAAGGGCGTATCGATCTACGACTTGCCGGAGTGGCTTTCGACGAGGGTCGTGTTTTACGAGCGTGAAATGCCCGATGGTTCCTGGGTCGAGCTGACGCTGCCTGTGGTGGTGATGATCCTCTGCTGTGTTGCCACCTGGTTTATGATTTCGCGCACCACCGTCGGGCGCAAACTTTACGCTTTCGGCGACAACCCGGAAGGCGCACGCCGCTTCGGCATCAATATCGGCGCCATGCATTACATTTCCTTCGGCTGGCTTGGCCTGATGGCAGGCATTGCCGGGCTGATGCAGGCCCATTACGCGCAGGAGGTGGTACCGAACGCGCTTTATGGCCGCGAGCTCGATGTTCTTGCCGCAACCGTCCTCGGCGGCGCGCGACTTGGCGGCGGAAAGGGCTCGGTCATTGGCTGCGTGCTTGGGGTGCTGATGGTGTCGATCACCCAGAACGGCCTCAACCTGATGGGGGTATCTCCCTTTGCGTTCAAAATGATCGTCGGTGCCATCATTCTCATCGCCATCACGCTCTCTTCCACCCGGTTCGACAAGCTTTTGCCGAGCGTCTTACGGACATCCGCAAAGAAGGGGAGCGCCCTGCGATGAGCAGCCTCGTCAGGAAATTCAATGCGATCTTCGGTCCGGACATGGCGGGGCCGGTGATTGCCTTCATCGCAGTCATGCTCATCTTCGGAACGTTCGCGAATAACTTTCTCTCGCTTGCGACATTCGGCTCGGTGGCCTTTCAGCTGCCGGAACTGGGCCTTCTCACGCTGGCGATGCTGCTGCCACTGCTGACGGGCGGGATCAATCTGTCAGTCACCTTTGCGGCCAATCTTTCAGGACTTGCCGCAGCTTGGGTACTCCAGGCCCATGGCGGTGTGGATGCGCCGCCGAGCGCCTTCTTCTTTGCCTGCCTTGCTGCATTTGCCACCGGCGGGGCTGCGGGTGCCATGACGGGTGCGGCGATCGCTTATACCCGCGCGCACCCCATTCTGGTGACGCTGTCGATGATGATTTTTTTGCGCGGCCTCGGCGAATTTCTGACCCGCGGCGGCGACGTGTCAGGGTTCCCCGCCTATATGGCGCCACTCGGTCACGGTACGCTTCTCGGCCTGCCAATCCCGCTTCTTATTTTTATCGTCTGCGTCGGCCTCTGGCATGTGTTGTTAACGCGTACCAAACTCGGCTTCGGCCTGTTGATGATCGGCTCGAACATCGAGGCCGCGCGTTATTCCGGCCTCAACACCCGCAAGATCCAGGTGCTCGTTTATACGCTCTCGGGTCTGATGTGTGCTGTCGCCGGCATCATCATGCTTGCCCGTTTCAACTCCGTCCGTGTCGGTCATGGAGAATCCTATCTGCTGATCACGGTGCTGGCGGCCTTTCTCGGCGGCATCAATCCGTTCGGCGGTTTCGGCCGGGTGCTGCCCGTTTTCGTCGCGCTCATCGTGCTGCAGCTCCTGTCGTCCGGCCTCAATCTTCTCGGCGCCAACCAGCATCTGGCCACCGCGCTGTGGGGCGTGCTGATGATCGTCGTCATGGCGGCGCGCGGTCTGTTTTCCAGTTACTTCGCATCTCTCAGAAAGAAGGTATGACGTGAAAGGCCTCGGTGTTCACGCAATGATGTGGTCTTTGAAATGGGACCACGAAAATGCCGCCCACGCCATAGCCGGTGCCGCTGCTTATGGTCAGGATTTCATCGAAATCCCGCTTGTCGATATTGCCTCCGTCGATGCGGAACACACGCGCAGCTTGCTGGAACGGCATGATCTCAGCGCGGTCTGTTCGCTTGTGCTTCCAGAGCCGGCCTGGGCGTCCGTCCGTCCGCAAGCCGCCGTCGAACATCTCAAGGCCGCACTCGACAAGGCTGCCGCCATGGGGGCGAAAGCGCTGACGGGTGTCACCTATGGCGGCACCAATGAGCGAACCGGATTTCCGCCGACGCAGGGCGAATATGACAATCTGACGAGGGCGCTCTCCGCGGCCGCCACCCACGCAAAAGCGCTCGGCCTGCAATTCGGCATCGAGACCGTCAATCGCTACGAGAGCCATCTGCTCAACTCCGCCGAACAGGCGGTGGCGCTGGTGGAACGGATCGGTGCCGACAACGTCTTCATCCATCTCGATACCTTCCATATGAATATGGAGGAAAAGGGCATCGCCAATGGCATCATCGCCGCCCGCAATCACCTGAAATACATGCATATGTCGGAAAGTGATCGCGGCACTCCGGGCTTCGGCAACGTTGCCTGGGACGAGGTGTTTTCGGCGCTCGCGGCCATAAGGTTCAGTGGCGTCCTTGCCCTTGAGGGCTTTGCCGCGATGCCGGAAGCGATGGCGGGCGCGATTTCGACGTGGCGGCCCGTCGCGGCCAGCGCCGAAGAGTCCCTCGCAAAGGGACTGGCCTTTCTACGCGACAAGGCAAATCAGTACCGGATTTTCGAGTAGCGGGTGGCGATAACCATTTTTCGAGGCGAGGGGCACCTTGGGTAAAATTGACGATAATGCCGGTGAAATTGCAGGCCTCGCGCTGAAACGGTTCGCCGGCTCGAATGGCCGGCGCGTGATGATTGCCATTACGGGCGCCCCCGGATCGGGAAAATCAACCATCGCCGAACGTGTGGTCGATGCCCTGAACGCGGGCAACAGTGTGTCCGCTGCGCTGTTTCCGATGGATGGCTTTCATTATGACGATGCCGTGCTTGAGGCGATGAACCGCCGCGCCTTCAAGGGCGCTATCGATACCTTTGACGCCCACGGTCTGCGCCATATGCTTGAGCGTCTGAAAGCCAATGAGGACGATGTCGTTGCCGTGCCGGTCTTTGATCGCGCCATCGAGATTGCCCGCGCCGGCGGCCGGCTGATCCCTCAATCCGTCGATATCATCGTCTGCGAGGGCAATTATCTCCTCGCCAGAGAAACGCCTTGGGATCGTCTGAAACCGATCTTCGATCTCACTGTCCTCGTCGATGTCGAGGAGGACGATCTGCGTGCGCGGCTGCGGGACCGATGGCTTGGTTTCGGTCTCGGCGAGGAGGAGATCAACCGCAAGGTGGAGGAGAACGATCTTCCCAATGGCCGCTTCATCACGTCCACAAGCGCAGAGCCGGATATTCGCATCAGAAATCCGGGGAAAAGTGCGGCGTCCTGAGCCCGCCTGAATGACGGCGCCTCCCCATTCAAAGTCAAGCGAAACAGAAAAGCGAAAGAGACACCATGAAACACGGCATCTATTATTCTTACTGGGAACATGAGTGGAGCGCCAAGTTTGGCCCCTATATCGAAAAGGTCGCCAAGCTCGGTTTCGATATCATCGAAGTCGCCGCCCACCACATCAATGAATATAGCGACGCCGAACTCGCGACCATCAGGCAGAGCGCCAGGGATAACGGCATCATGCTCACCGCCGGCATCGGCCCGTCGAAAACGAAGAACCTTTCGTCAGAGGATGCTTCGGTGCGTGCTGCCGGCAAGGCATTCTTTGAACGAACCCTTTCCAATGTCGCCAGGCTCGATATCCGCACCATTGGCGGGGCATTGCACTCCTATTGGCCTATCGATTATTCGCAGCCGGTCGACAAGGCAGGCGACTATGCGCGCGGCGTCGAAGGCATCAACGGCATTGCCGATTTCGCCAACGATCTCGGTATCAACCTGTGCATTGAGGTTTTGAACAGGTTCGAAAACCATGTTCTTAATACTGCGGCCGAAGGTGTTACCTTCGTGAAGGATGTCGGCAAGAACAATGTGAAAGTCATGCTGGATACGTTCCACATGAATATCGAGGAAGACAGTTTTGGCGAGGCCATCCGGACGGCTGGGCCGTTGCTAGGCCATTTCCACACGGGTGAAAGCAATCGCCGCGTTCCCGGCAAAGGCAGGATGCCCTGGCATGAAATCGGTCAGGCTCTCCGCGAGATCAATTACAGCGGAGCGGTCGTCATGGAGCCTTTCGTCAAGACCGGAGGCACCATTGGCTCGGATATCAAGGTCTGGCGTGACCTCAGTGAAGGCGCCGACATCGCGAAAATGGACGAGGATGCCCGCAATTCGCTGGCGTTCTCCCGCTTCGTCCTTGGTGGCTGATTTGCGATAATATGCTGCCCGGGCGGTCGCATCTGCGGTCGCCCGGCCCAAACAGTCATCGCTATGGGCGGATTGCCGCCCCAGCCGTCATAGGCGAGTTGAACAGACGATCGCTTGGGGCTAAAGCTCCAGAGTCTCTTCAGGATCAGGACGATCCGCCAAAGGCCGCTGGTTTTTATGATCCCTGTCGCACTCCCATCTGTAGAAGCGCT
The DNA here is from genome assembly GCF_052686535.1 of Agrobacterium sp. DKPNP3. Taxonomy (NCBI): domain Bacteria; kingdom Pseudomonadati; phylum Pseudomonadota; class Alphaproteobacteria; order Hyphomicrobiales; family Rhizobiaceae; genus Agrobacterium; species Agrobacterium sp. DKPNP3. The sequence goes on from NZ_JBQYSN010000028.1 coordinate 29,197, forward strand.
GCTTCTCCTCGCCTTCCTTCTCGTCACGACATGCGGCTGGGTGGTCTGGACCTTAAGTCTTCTTGTTCGATATGCGGCAGGACGCTGGAAGCGCCCGATGATCCTGCCCTACGGGCTGGTAACCGCTGTCGCCCTATTCACCCTGTGGCAGATCGGCGATTTTTACCTCCAGATGAGTGCCTATGAAAACGAGAGGAGGGCAAGCTATCGGCCGGAGCTTTCGGCGCCCGCACGGCATGGCCAGATCGATATGCCCAAAGGCACGAAACTGGAACTGGCGGTCGCCAATACACCGGAATCCTTCAATCGCGCGCTGTTTCCGCATCCCGTGTCCGTGGCGAATATCGACGCCGTGGAGATTGAGCGTTATATTTCGATCAAAACCAACGAGAATTACGAGACGATCGGCTTTACCCCTGACAATATGCAGATGATCGGCGAAGGCGTGGCCATCCAGAGCGCATGGCGCTGTGACGCAACGCAGCCAGTGGAGTTCGACCTCAAACCAGATGGCGACATTTCCGCTTTCACCAGATGTGTTCTTGCCGATGGCAATGTCGTCGATGGTATCCGCCTGCCAAAGGGCACGTCCGTCCGTTCATCCACCGGCAACGTCTATATCGACGGTTTTGTCGATCGAGACAGGTGGATTGTTGATACGCCAGTAGGGCAGGTTGTCCGCATCGACGATTTTGGCCTTGAAGACGTAACGTTAGCATTTGATGAAGGACGCAAGCTTTACGAAATTCGCAGTGCCAAGCTGTCTGAAGAGAAGAGCGTCGGCATGGATCGCTTCCCGCCCGGCACCGAGATCAACCTCAATACCCGGCAAATCCGAGGGGAATATCCTGGTGCCTGGTGGCTGAGGCCGTCTGCCGGTCTCACAGCACCAGAGGCAGGCAGGTCAATGGTGTTGAGCCGCGACGGTAAGGTTCTTTCCATCCGACCGGATTGAAATTTCTGGCGACGGCGCCTGTTGCATTCACCGCAGGACGGACGAAAGAAACTCGCGTGTCCGTTCTTCCCGAGGCTGGCCGAAGATTTCGTCCGGTTTTCCCTGTTCACAGATACGGCCCTTGTCGAAGAAACAGACGCGGTCCGAGACTTCGCGGGCGAACCGCATTTCGTGGGTGACGAGGAGCATGGTCAGATCATGCTCATGGGCAAGGTCGCGGATGACGGACAGCACCTCGCCGACCAGCTGCGGGTCAAGCGCCGAAGTGGGCTCGTCAAAAAGTAGGACACGCGGGCGCATCGCAAGCGAGCGGGCAATGGCGACACGCTGCTGTTGGCCACCAGAAAGCTGAACAGGATAATGATCTTTCTTGTCCGCAAGTCCGACCATCTTCAACAGTTCGAGCGCACGCGCCTCGGCCTCTCCCCGGCTGATGCCGAGCACCCGCACCGGCGCTTCCACGATGTTGCGCAGCACGGTCATATGAGGGAAGAGATTGAAGCTCTGGAAAACCATGCCGACATGGTTCCTGATCTGGCGAAGATGCTTTTCAGAGGCTTTGAAAGGTCCTTTGCCTCCCGGCTCATGGTAGGACATGTCGGCAAGGGTCAGCTTTCCCTCCTGGAATGGTTCCAGCGTCATGAGAATGCGCAGAACCGTTGACTTGCCGGAGCCGGAGGGACCTATGAGGGTGACCTTCTCGCCCTTCGCGACGTTGAAATTAAACTGATCGAGCACCGTCAGAATGCCGAAGCGTTTCGTGACGTCGGAAAATTCGATCAGTGGCTGATTGATGTGATTGGTCATCGCAAGGGTATTCCTGCTTTTGGAAGCGCCCTTTGCAGGCGGCTGAGGCCTGCCGAGCAGATTATGGTCAGAAGGAGGAAGATCAGGCCGACAAGCGTCAGCGGTACCAGATATTCGAAAGTTCGCTCGCCGATCATGTTGGCAAGCCCCATCATTTCAAGAACCGTCACGACTGAAAGCACAGGCGTCTCCTTGATCATGGCAACCAGATAGTTGCCCATGGCCGGAACGATGCGCGGAATGGCCTGCGGGATGATGATATCCCTGTAGGTCTGCATGCGTGTGAGATTAAGCGCCGTCGCTGCCTCCCATTGCCCGTGATGCACCGCCTCAATGCCGCCGCGATAGACCTCGGACGTATAGGCGGCATATTGCAGGCCGAGCGCCAGCGCGCCAGTCAGAAACGCCGGCAGGACAATGCCGAAATCCGGCAGCACGTAATAGAGAAAGAACAGCTGCACCAGAAGCGGCGTATCGCGCAGGAATTCAACCACAAGCGCAGTCGGCCAGGCGATCATCTTCACCCGGCTGCGGCGCAGCAGGGCGAAGACCAGCCCCAGAACCAGCGCAATGGCAAAACCGGCGGCGGCGGCTTTCAGCGTCACCGTAAGCCCGATCAGAATGATGGGCAGGATCGAGGTGGTGTAGGTGAGCCAGGTGGTCGTGTCCCATTCGTAACCATACATCATGAGAAGATATCCTTACGAATGGCGCGTGCGCGGGAAGACGTTGCCACGGCGCACGAAGCGTTCGATCACCCGAGTGACCACCATCAGGATCAACGACATCGCGAAATAACAAAACAGCGTGACCGAATAGATGCTGGCGCTATCGAGCGTCAGGTTGCGGATCGACTGCGCCGCGAAGGTGAGGTCGGCAATCGAGATCAGCGAGACGAGCGAAGAAAGCTTCAGCGTTTCAATGGCGAGATTTCCGAAAGCCGGCATCATTTCCACCACCGCCTGCGGCAGCGAAATGCGAAACAGTGTCTGCATCCGCGTGAAGTTCAGTGCGCGTGCGGCTTCCAGCTGCTGCACCGAGACGGAAGACAGCGCGCCGCGAACGATTTCCGCTCCGTAACCTCCGGCATGGGCAGCAAGCACCAGCACCCCCGTCGTGATCGGATCGAAGCTCAACCCGACCAGCGGCAGGGCATAATAAAACCAGAAGAGCTGAACCAGCAGCGAGGTGCCGCGGAACACTTCCGTATAGCAAAGCGCGATTGCCGACAGGATCGGTCCGCCCTCGACGCGCAGAATGCCGAAGAAAAAAGCGAGCACCGTGCCGACGACAAGGGCTGCGAGCGTAATCGTCATGGTGACGACGGCGCCTTGCCACAACATCGGCAGATAGGCAGTCATGTCCATGGAGCTTTCCCGAATTCCCGAGGAACGGCGCCCGGTTATGCCCGGACGCCGGCTGGCATTATTTGCCGGCGCAGAGATCGGCGACCTTCTTTTCGGCCGCTGCCGCGATACTCTGTTCGGAGAGGCCGTATTTGGCGAGGATTTTCTTGTAGTCGTCCGTCTTGCGGAATTCGACGAGGGCGGCGTTGAAGGCGTCACGCAGCTCCTTGTCTTCCGGGCGGAACGCGAAACCGCCGTAATTGCGTACCGGCGTATCCTTCACGATCGGATCAGTGAAGGGCTTCACCTGCTCAACGTTTGCCTGACCCTTGGCGAGTTCCGACACCGTCAACTCCGTGGCCGCATAGGCGTCGGCGCGGCTCTGGACGGTGGGAATGGCATCGGCATTGGCGGGGATGAAGACGATCTGTTCTTCCTTGACGCCAACGGCGCGCAGGAAATCGACATTGTTCGCGCCCGACACGACGGCCACCTTCAACGAAGGGTCCTTGGCGATGTCGGCATAGGTGGTCAGCTTTTTCGGGTTGCCCTTCTTCACCAGCAGGCCTTCGCCATAGGACGAATTCGGTTCGGTAAAGGCAACCTGTTTGCAGCGTTCGGGCGAGATATTCTGTTCGGCGGCGGCAAAATCAAAGCGACGGGCCTTGAGGCCGGGGATCAGCGTGCCAAAGGGCGTCACTGTCCAGTTGACCTCTTCGATGCCCATCGATTTCAGAACCGCATTGGCCACATCCGGGCCTATACCGGCGGAAGTGCCATCTGGCTGCATGTAGGAATAGGGCACCTCATTCGCCGTGGCGGCCCGGATATAGCCCTGGCTTTTGACTTCTTCGACGGTCAGCGCGCTGGCTGACGTCGCGCCGATGGCAAGGGCGAGGGCGGAAAGGCCGGCAAGTCTTGTCATACGCATGTTCTTACTCCTCTGGTTGGGTTGCGTGGTCCGTTTTCGGATCTCACGGTGTTTCTTCTGGCTAGGTATTCTCCGTGACCGTGGCGATGACGGAAAGGCAGTCGCCGGCCTTGATAAGGCCGGGAACGTGGCGTGCAGCGAGCAGGCCACTGATGGATGCTCGGTAATCGACAGGCGCAAGGCCGGTTTTGCCGATAGGGTAAACCCGGGCAATTGTTTCACCTGCCGTGACCGCGTCTCCCAGATCGCGGACGAAGACAACGAGACCGTCGTCTTCAGCAAAGGTGAAGCAGTCACTGGAGGGCATATCTAGCCAACGGCTTGGCGCGGGAACGGGCGAACCGGTGAATATGCCAGCGTGGCGCAGCAGATTGACGATGCCCTTGCGGGCGATATCGATCGATTTCGCGCTCGCCGTGCCGGCCCCGCCGAGTTCGGTGGTGACAAAGACCTTGCCCATTTCCTCGACCGTCGTGTCCAGCATGCCGACGGCGTCGATTTCCAGCATCTTCATTGAGTAAGGGGCGGCAAAGGCGACCACCGCATCAAAGCAGCGGCTTTCCTGAGTTTTGTCGAGCAACTCGTGAGCCGCTGCATAGGGCAGGAAATCAAGCGTCCTGCCGCCGGAGTGAAAATCGAGAACGATATCCGCGAGCGGTATCAAATGACGGGTGACGTAGTCGGCGATCTTCTCTGTCACGGTACCATCAGGGCGGCCGGGAAAGCTGCGGTTGAGGTTTCCCCGGTCGATGGGCGAGGTGCGCGTCCCGACACGGAAGGCCGGGTAGTTGAGCGCTGGGACGATGATGATGCGGCCTTTCACCTCGGCTGGGTCGAGTGTCTGGGCGAGTTCGAAAAGCGCGGCCGGCCCTTCATATTCGTCACCATGATTGGCGCCGGTCAAAAGGGCGGTCGGCCCCTCACCATTGGCGATAACGCAGATCGGGATCATCACCGAACCCCAGGCACTGTCATCGCGGCTGTAGGGCAGCCGCAGATGACCGTGTTGCACGCCCTTGGCGTCGAAATCGACGGAGGGCGTGATCGGGGAGGGGCGAAGCGCGGTCTTCAACATCATCCTCAGCCTTTCACGAAGAGTTGCCGCGGCACATTGGAGAGGCACTCGACACCGGTGTCGGTGATGGCGATGCTTTCGGTGATCTCGAGCCCCATGTCTTCCAGCCACAGGCCGGTCATGAAATGGAACGTCATGCCGGGTTTCAGCTCCGTGCGGTCGCCGGGGCGAAGGCTCATGGTGCGCTCGCCCCAATCTGGCGGATAAGAAAGTCCGATCGGATAGCCAGTTCGGTTGTCCTTGATGATCCCGTATTTTTTCAACACGCCAAAAAAGGCGTTGGCGATGTCTTCGCAGGTGTTGCCGGGCTTGGCTGCGGAAAGACCGGCCTCCATACCCTCGAGCGTTGCTTTTTCCGCATCGAGGAATGCCTGTGTCGGCTTGCCGAGAAAGACGGTGCGTGACAGCGGGCAATGATACCGCTTGTAAGCACCGGCGATTTCGAAGAAGGTGCCTTCGCCTGAGCGCATCGGCTTGTCGTCCCACGTCAGGTGCGGCGCGGAGGCGTCGGCACCGGAAGGAAGGAGCGGCACGATGGCGGGGTAATCGCCGCCGAATTCTGCGGTGCCACGAATGCCGGCATCGTATATTTCAGCCACGAGATCGCACTTGCGCATGCCCGGTTCAACGACGTCGACAATGCGCTTGTGCATCAGTTCCACGATCTTGCCGGCCTTGCGCATATAGTCGAGTTCGGTCGGGCTTTTGACAGCACGCTGCCAGTTCACGAGGCCGGCGGCATCCTTGAAACCTGCATTTGGCAGATGTTTGTTCAGCGAAGCGAAGGCTGCTGCCGAGAAATAATAATTGTCCATTTCGACACCGACCGTCAGGCCGGACCAGCCCCGTTCCTCGATGATCTGCGACAACAGGTCCATCGGGTGCCGTTCGGTCGATTGAACGTAGTGATCGGGGTAGCCGATAATATTGTCGTGGCCGAGGTATGCCGTGCGCTTGGCACCATTGGCGTCCTGTTTGCGGCCGTACCAGATTGGTTCGCCTTCTGGCGGCACGAGCACACACTGATGGACATAGAAGGACCAGCCATCGTAACCTGTCAGCCAATGCATATTGGATGGATCAGTGACCACAAGCAGGTCAATACCGGCCTTTTCCATGGCCTTGCGGGTTTTAGACAGGCGCGCGGCATATTCCTCGCGCGTAAAGTTCAGCGATACGCTCACGCTGCGTCTCCCATTGTTACGCTGTTCTCGATGATTTGGCCGCTGTCCGCGTCTTTGGCGCGGGCAAAGGCGAGATTGGCGATGGCTGTGTCCTGCACGCCGGTGCCGGTCAGATCGACAAAGGTGATGTCGTTGGCCGACAGACGGCCCCGCGCCTTGCCGGCAATCACGTGCCCAAGCTCGGCGAAAGGTTGATCCCGTTCGACGCGACCGGCGGCAATCGCGTGATGCAATTCGCCGAGAATGCGGGTCTGCGTAAGCCTGTCCGCGACGTAGAGCGCCTTGGCGAATACGGACGGATCGATCTCGTTCTTGTGTTCGGCATCCGATCCCATCGCGGTCAGATGTTGGCCGTCTTCCAGCCAGTCTGCGAGCAGGATCGGCTTTTCGGCCGGTGTCGTGGTGACGATGATGTCAGCGTTTCGCACAGCTGCCTGTGGATCATTAACCGCGGAAACGTCGATGCCGTGCTCTCTGGAAAAATCGGTTGCGAGCTTTTCAGCCTTGTCGTGGTTGCGGGCCCAGATCCGGGCCGATTTGATCGACCGCACCAGCGTCAAAGCCTCGAGCTGCAGACGCGCCTGCATGCCTGCCCCGAAAATCGTCGCGACGGACGCGTCCTTTCGCGCCAGATGCCGCGCCGCGACAGCGCCGGCCGCAGCGGTGCGCACATCGGTGAGATAACCGTTGTCGAGAAGCAGGGCCTCTACCAGCCCCGTCCTTGCACTGAAAAGGATCATGAGACCGTTGAGGCTCGGCAGACCAAGCTTTGGATTGTCGAAGAAGCCGGGACTGACCTTGATGGCAAAGCCGTCGAAACCCGGCACGTAGGCAGTCTTCACATCCACTTCGCCGCGAAATTCGGGAATATCGAGCCGCATGATGGGCGGCATGGCAACAGCTTGCGTTGCAAGGGCGGCGAAGCCCTGCTCGACACAGTCAACCGCGGAAAGGTCGAACTTCACGACGGCGCGCAGGTCTTTTTCCGTGAGAATGGTGATACGGCTCATGCGACGCCTCCGTCGACGATCCTCTTGTGGACCGCGGGGTCGATGTTTCCGCCCGATACGATGATGGCGGTTGGGCCGCCGACGTTGACCTTGCCAGAGAGGATAGCGGCAAAACCAACGGCGCCAGCGCCTTCAACTATCAGCCCCTCTTCGCGTGCCGCATGGCGGATGCCGTCTGCGATCTCATTTTCTGAGAGCAGCACGATCTCATCGAGGAGTTGCTGGCAAAGGGAAAATGTCACGCGGTTTGCCAGTCCGATCCCGCCGCCGAGCGAATCTGCCAGCGTCTCTTCCTCTAGGACCGAGACGGGCCGGCCGGCTTTGACCGACGCATGCATGGCCGCGCCTCGCTCCATGGAAATGCCGATGACCCGCGCCTCCGGTTTCAGCGCCTTCACCGCGACGGCGATACCGCCCGCGAGACCGCCGCCCGAGAGAGGAATGAGAATTGTTTCCAGGTTGGGCATGTCTTTAACGACCTCGAGGCCTATCGTCCCCTGGCCAGCCACGATGTCGGCATGATCGAACGGGGGGATAGCGGTGAGCCCGCCGCTTCTGGTCAGGCGGTCCACCTCCTCCTGCGCGTCATCCTGCGACCTGCCGACAATTCGGACCTCCGCACCGAGCGCGCGGATCGCCTCAACCTTGTTCGCCGGCACCAGCGACGACATGCAGATCGTGGCGGGAATACCGAGTTTCTCTGCTGCATAGGCGACCGCCCGACCATGATTGCCAGTGGAGGCGGTGACGAGACCACGCCTGCGTGCCTCATCGTCAAGCGAGAGTATGGCGTTCATCGCACCGCGCAGCTTGAAAGCGCCGACAGGCTGAAGGGTTTCAAGCTTCAGGTGAACGGGATGACCGACGCGTTCGGAAAGATTGCCTGAGCGAACCAACGGTGTTCGCTCAACTCTTCCCTCGAGCCGCACCGCAGCCTGCTCTATCGCTTCCAGTGAGACCGGCAGCGGGTTCTTGTAAACCGACATGGACAGGTTTTCGCTCTTCATGATTGTCATGTTGTGGGCGAAGTAAAATCATGTCAATTATTATATTGTAATGATTCAATGATTTTCGGGTGACGACCTCAGCCGATTGAACCGATATCGTAGACGGGCGGCAGTTGTTCAAAGGTCTGTCGCACTGTTGTCAAAGCTTTGATAAGAGTTGCATGATTGAGGCGGCCGCCGAGGCATATGCGGATGCCGCCGCCATGGCCGGGCCCGGCAATGAATGGTTCCGATGGGGTCACCGCGACATTCTGGGTCGTCAGCGCGCGCACCAGGCCGTCCTCCGTCCAGCGCGTCGGGACCTTCAGCCAGGCGCAGAAGGAAAGGGGATGGGTCGAGGCGATATGCTGGCCTAAGATATCCACGGCAATTTTCTGCCGCGCCCTTGCCTCGGCGCGCTGCACATCCAGCAGCCGCAAGGCAGTGCCGTTTTCGACCCAGCGCGTCGCTATTTCGGCCGTGAGATAGGTTCCGCTCCAACTCGACACCCGCAGGATGGACGCGGCGCGGATGGAGTAGGCCGGCGGCACGACAAGATAGCCGACGCGCAGTCCCGTCAGGACCGCTTTGGTGAAGCTGGTGACGAAAAAGCCGAGATCAGGCAGCATTTCAGTGATGGATGGCAGATCATCCTCGATGATCGGCCGATAGACTTCGTCTTCAATGACAAAGATGCCATAGCGTTCAGCGATAGCGGCGATCGCCTGCCGTCGCGCCGGGCCCGATACATGTCCGGTCGGATTGTTGAGGGTCGGAATGAGCACTAGCGCGCGCACACCTCCGGCTGCGCACGCGGCCTCTAGCGCATCCGGCAATATGCCCTCCTCATCCGTGGGCAGGCCCTTGAGGCTGAAGCCGAGGATGTTCGACAGGCCGATAATGCCATGGTCCGTCAGACTTTCTGAGAGAACCACGTCGTTCGAGCGAATGATACAGCTCAGAGCGAGGAAAATACCGTGAGCTGCGCCATTGGTGACGAGGATACGTTCCGCCCCTGCGCTAACACCCATCATTCCAAGCCAGGAGCGCGCGGTTTCCCGGTGGCTCTCGAGGCCTGCGACGGGGCGGCACGGGCGCATGAAGCCGGAATTGTCCCCCTCTGCCATCTCACGCAAAATGGCGCGCGAGGCGCTCTCATGCTCGTCGAGATAGACGCCCCTGATAATGGAGAGGTCAAGTACCTCGGTCGGGCTGTGGTCGAGCATCATGCGGCCCGCGCGGTCCGTCACCCGTGTCTTCACGAAGGTGCCTCGGCCGATCTCGCCGCTGAGATAACCCAGCCGTTCAGCCTCCTTGTAGGACAGGCTGACGGTCTGGACAGACAGTCCGAGTTCACGCGCCAGATCGCGGTGGGTCGGCATGCGGTCCATCGGCTTCAGAACGCCGGCGTCGATATCGGCGATGATGCGTTCGGTCAGTGCCGAATGTTTCGTTTCGCCCTTCTGCTTGGTGAGCGACGGGCGCCACGCCACCGGTTTGGTTGCGGAAACCGGATCGGAGTTCATCGGATTGGCTTGACGGCGCATGAAATTGTCTCGTTTTAGACGAAGCGGATTTCATGACATTATGCACGGTTCGGCGAAAAGATGAAGCCTTATGCAGCGCAGACGGCAACTGCGCTGCAAAGAGGCGCAGTTGCCGTCGAAATGAGCAGCAGTTGCAGTTGTTCGACGCCGATGCTGCGTCAGATTTTTTCTCCTGCCCTCACCAAATCGTCCATAACGCTGCGAACGGCGGATTCGGCGATGGCGATGATCTCGTCCACCTCCGCCTTTGTTGTCACCAGGGGTGGTGCGAAGCCCAGAATATCGCCATGTGGCATGGCCCGCGCAATGAGGCCGCCATTGCGTGCTGCCTTCGAAACGCGTGCGCCAACCGCAAGACCCGGTGCAAAACGTGTCTTCTTTTCCCGGTCCGCCACGAATTCGATAGCGCCCATCAGGCCCACGCCACGCACTTCGCCGACGATTGGAAGCTGTGCGAACTTCGCCTTCAACTGCTCTTGAAAATAGCTGCCGACGGCCCGCGCGTTGCCGGGCAGATCTTCCTTTTCGACAATGTCGAGCACGGCATTTGCGGCCGCCGCGCCGATCGGGTGGCCGGAATAGGTATAGCCGTGCGAGAAGGCGCCGACGCGATCAGCGCCGTCCTCCATCACCTTGTAGACTTTTTCCCCAACGATGGCGCCTGAGAGCGGGAAATAGGCCGAAGTCAGACCCTTGGCGACGGTGATAAGGTCCGGTTCGATGCCGTAGTGCTGACAACCGAACATGGAGCCCGTGCGACCAAAGCCGGTGATGACCTCGTCGGCGATCAACAGGACATCATATTTTTTGAGAACATCCTGTATCGCCGGCCAATAGCCTTCCGGCGGTGGCGTGATGCCGCCCGTACCGAGCACCGGTTCGGCAATGAAAGCGCCGATCGTGTCGGGGCCTTCGCGCAGAATGAGCTCTTCCAGTTCGTCGGCGCGCCGTTTTGAGAATTCCAGCTCGGTTTCACCGGCTTCAGCGCCCCAATAATGGTGGGGGACGCCGGTATGCAGCACGCCAGCGCGCGGCAGGTCCATGTGGTCATGATAAAAGCTCATGCCGGTCATGGAGCCGGAAACCACGCTGCAGCCGTGATATCCACGCTCGCGGGAAATGATCTTCTTCTTCTCCGGCTTGCCGCGCAGGTTGTTGTAATACCAGACGAGTTTGGCCTGGGTCTCGTTGGCGTCCGAGCCCGACATGCCGTAAAACACCTTGCTCATCTTGCCGGGAGCCATCTTCACCAGCCGGTCTGAAAGCATCGCCAGTTCGTCTGTCGTGTGGGCGGCGTAGGAGTGATAGTAGGCGAGCCGATAGGCCTGACGGGAAATGGCTTCCGCCACCTCGGTGCGACCATAGCCGACATTGACGCAATAAAGCCCGGCAAAGCCATCGATCAACTGCTTGCCATCCGCGTCCTGAATGCGGATGCCCTTACCGGTTTCAACGATGGTCGGTTCCCCGAGCTTGCCGCTGGCGAAGTCCTTCAGCTGCGTGAAGGGATGCAGAACCGCATTTCGATCCATTTCCGCGATATTTTTGATGTCGATGGTCATAGGCGGGTTCCTTTCAGGCAGCCAGATTGCCGAAGCAGACATATTTGGGTTCGAGATATTCCAAGAGGCCGTGACGCGAGCCCTCGCGGCCAAGGCCGGATTGTTTCCAGCCGCCGAAGGGGATCGGCGCGCCGGTAAATTTCGGTGTGTTGACGGCAACCATGCCGTATTCCAGCTGGTCGGTCAGGCGCATCGCCCGGCCGAGATCGTTGGTGTAAAGATAGGCAGCAAGGCCCATCTCCGTCGCATTGGCGCGTCTCACGACCTCCCGCTCATCATCAAAGGGCAGGATGGCGGCCACCGGCCCGAAGGTCTCCTCGCGCGCGATCAGCATCTCGTCCGTCACATCGGCGAGCACGGTGGGAGTGACGAAATTGCCCCCGAGCGGACTGTCCTGGCCGCCGCAGACGAGGCGTGCACCGGCAGAAAGTGCCTGCGCGATCTGCTGACGGCACTTTTCGGCGACGGACGGTCGTGTCATTGGCCCGATGTCGATGCCAGGCTCAAGACCATGGCCAACGGTCAGTCTTGAAGTCGCGTCGGCAAACCGCTCAATGAAGCGGTCATAAAGCCCGCGTTGAACATAGATGCGATTTGCCGCAAGGCAGTCCTGTCCCGATGTGGCGAATTTGGCTGCGAGGCAGCCCTTCACGGTCTGGGACAGGTCCGCATCGGCGAAGACGATGAAGGGAGCGTGGCCGCCAAGTTCCAGCGATGCTTTCTTGATAGTCGCCGCCGATTGCGTGAGGAGGAGCCGTCCCACCTCCGTCGAGCCGGTGAAGGAAAATGCCCTTACCTCCGTATGCTCCAGCAGGCGGCGCGCAAGTGGTGCGGCTTCTCCCGGCAAAACCTGCAATACGCCGGCCGGCATGCCCGCGTCCTGCGCGAGCTTCGCCAGGGCCAGTGCCGAAAGCGGTGTTTCAGGCGCGGGTTTGACAATCATCGTGCAGCCGGCAGCAAGGGCGGCGCCCGCCTTGCGAGCGATCATGGCCGAGGGGAAGTTCCAGGGGGTGATGGCCACCGTCACGCCGATCGGCTGCATCCGCACGGAAAGATTACCACCTTTGAGGTGGCTCGGAATTGTTTCGCCGTAGGATCTCTCACCTTCGCTCGCAAACCAGTCGAGAAAGGCGGCAGCGTAGGAAATTTCGCCGAGCGATTCAGAGTGCGGCTTTCCCTGCTCGGCAGTGATGATTACCGCTAAATCGCCGGCGTTGGCGCGCATTAGCCGGCCCCATGCCCGCAGAATGTCACCGCGTTCGCCCGGCAGCATGTCCCGCCACGTCGCAAACGCCCTGCCAGCTGCTTCCACGGCAACCTCGACGTCATCTTCGGTGCAGGCGCAAACATCGAGCAGAGGCTCGCCATTTGCCGGATCGGTGACGAGAAGCGTTTCCCGCCGTCCTATCCATTGCCCATCCAGCAACGCGCGATGCTCAACGAGGTCTGGCCTTTTCAGGCTTCTAAGCGCAACGCCGGCGATGGCTTTCATGGGCAGGCTCCTTTTCCGTTGCGGGAAGCTTACCGGCAAGGCATCATTGATCGGCAGCGTTTCTGTATGCCTTGGTGCAGGAATAATGCTCTTTATGGGGTGAAGACGCAGGAATTGTGCATGACCGATATCGATAGAGCCGACCGGGCGTTGCTCGAAGCCGTTCAGAAGAACAACCGTCTGACCTCGGAGGAGTTGGCAAAGATCGTCAACCTCTCGCCAACCGCGTGCCAGCGGCGCCTCAAACGCCTGCGTGAAGAGGGGGTGATCGAGGCAGATGTCGCCATCGTCTCGCCGAAGGCGGTGGGCCGCGGCATTACCATGATCGTACTCGTTTCACTCGAGCGCGAGCGCGCCGATATCGTCGATCGCTTCAAGGCGGCTATCCGCGCGACCCGCGAAGTCATGATCGGTTATTACGTCACGGGCGACGCGGATTTCATTCTGGTCATCACCGCCAAGGACATGGAGGACTACGAGGCTTTCACCCGCCGGTTTTTTTATGAGAACCACGATATCAAGGGCTTCAAGACCATGGTCGTCATGGATCGTGTAAAGGCCGGATTTTCCTTTCCGATCGAGGTTTGACGACTTGCGGTTCACAAGTCTCGCTACCAGATGTCCGGGATTGCTAAAAAGGCCCGATGAATGTTTCCTGAAACCTCTCTCCCCATCCAGACCGGGCGGCTGACCCTCCGCCCTTTCCAGTTTGCGGATTTCGATGCCTATGCCGAGTATCATAAGCGCAGCGACGTCTATCGATTCCTCTATTCTTCGCCGCCATCGGCCGAAGCTTTGGAAGCGCAGTTTTCAAAAGCCCTTTCGACTGCTTTCGAGAAGGACGGAGACACGCTGCGACTTGCTGTTGTGCGCGATGCGGATTCCGCACTCGTTGGTGAGGTTCTTCTGAAGATTGCCAGCCTGAGCGCGCTGCAGGCCGAAATCGGCTATATCTTCAACCCGGCATTTTCCGGACAAGGCTATGCTACGGAAGCAGTGAGAGCGATGATCACGCTCGGCTTCGAGACGCTCGGTTACCACCGCATTTTTGCACGACTTGATGCCTTGAATCATGGATCGATCGGTGTCGTTGAGCGTTTGGGCATGCGCAAGGAAGCGCATCTCATCGAGAACGATCGGTTCGACGGTTTATGGGGTGACGAGTTCATCTATGCGGTGTTGAACAGAGAGTGGGCATCCACTTCGTGATCAGTTGCAGGGTGGCCTTAAGGTCGCCCGTTTTAAGGAAGTCGCGCGTGTCCCGTCTCATCTTGATCCTCGGGGATCAATTGTCGCCTTCGATTTCCTCGCTTGATGGCGTTGATAAAGAGCAAGATACGCTACTGCTTTGTGAGGTGATGGCAGAGGCGACCTATGTCGGTCACCACAAGAAGAAGATTGCATTCATCTTCTCAGCGATGCGGCACTTCGCCGAAGAATTGCGCGAAGCAGGCTATCGGGTGCGCTACACGACTATCGATGATGAAGACAATGCGGGCTCCTTTACCGGCGAAGTCAGACGAGCGGTAACCGCCATCGATCCATTGGCAATTTGCGTGACCGAGGCCGGCGAATGGCGCGTCAAGTCCGAACTCGAGAGTTTAGAGGGTGCCGTCGGCGTGCCGGTCGAAATCAGGCCGGATACGCGGTTTCTCGCTACGCAGGACGAGTTTCGAGACTGGGCCGAAGGTCGAAAAAGCCTGACGATGGAGTATTTCTACCGCGAGATGCGGCGAAAGACAGGTTTGTTGATGCAGGGTGACGAGCCTGTCGGCGGGCGCTGGAATTTCGACGCGGAGAACCGAAATCCGGCAAAGCCAGACCTACTGAGGCCCAAACATCTGGTCGTAGAGCCGGATGAGATCACCAAAGAGGTCCTTGGAACAGTCGAGGCCCTGTTTTCGAAAAACTTCGGCACGTTGAAAAATTTCGGTTTCGCCGTGACGCGCAAGGATGCGGAGCGCGTCATGACGTCCTTTATCGAGGATTTTCTTCCGAACTTCGGCGCGACGCAGGACGCCATGCTGCAGGACGATCCCTATCTCAATCACTCTCTCCTGTCGTTCTACATCAATTCTGGCCTGCTCGACGCCTTGGACGTCTGCAAGGCTGCCGAGCGCGCGTATCATGAGGGCGCAGCACCGCTAAACGCCGTCGAAGGTTTCATCCGCCAGATCATCGGCTGGCGGGAATATATGCGCGGCATTTACTGGTTTGCAGGACCGGACTATGTCGAAAGGAATTTCTTTGGCAACGAGAGGCCGCTGCCGGGATTTTACTGGACGGGCAAGACGCACATGAATTGCATGGCGACCGTGATCAGGGAAACCATGGAAAATGCTTATGCGCATCATATTCAGCGCCTGATGATCACAGGCAATTTTGCGCTGCTGGCCGGCATTGATCCGAAGGCCGTTCATCAATGGTATCTGGAGGTTTACGCAGATGCCTATGAATGGGTCGAACTGCCTAATGTGGTCGGCATGAGCCAGTTCGCCGATGGCGGGTTTCTGGGCACGAAACCCTACGCTGCCAGCGGAAACTACATCAATCGCATGTCTGACTATTGCGGCACCTGCCGCTACGATCCGAAAGAGCGTCTGGGGGAGAATGCCTGTCCGTTCAATGCGCTTTATTGGGATTTTCTCGCTCGCAACCGGGACAAGCTGAAATCGAACCATCGTCTCGCGCAGCCCTATGCCAGCTGGGCCCGCATGAGCGAGGATGTGCGCCATGATCTCAGGGCGAAAGCAGCGAGCTTCCTTGCCAGGCTGAGCTGACACCGCGCCGGAAGCGGCGGGCGATATTAGCTCAGGCCCGGTAATTCCATTCTTTACCAGCCATAGCTGAACGTGAGGCCGCTGCCGTTGTCGCCATCCTGCACCACATTGGTGTCGGTATTCCGACCATATTGAAAGATGCCATAGGCATTGTTGTTGCCGTTCTGCTGCAGCGTTGCCGAATGGCCATTTCCGCGTTGACGGATAAAACCAAGGTTGCCACCACCATTCTGGGCGATGCCCGCTGCATTACCACGACCGAGCTGTTTGATGTCGGCGTTCTTGAAGTTTCGATAGAGGGAGTAGGCCCGGATTCCTGTCGAGAGGAGGTCGCCGTTCGGCCCATCGGTTGGTGCAAGGTCGAAGGAGATGCTGCCGCCGGCATGGGCGGGCGTGGAAAGCAGGGCCGGCGCGAGGCCGCCGGCAAGCAGGGTAACGGCCATGATTTTCAACATGTTGCGAGCCATTGTTATCTCCATCTGTGAGCGGCTTGTCGATGGTCCGACTATTGCATTGTCTAACTGAACCCGACTGGAACCGGCCGTTCAGATGTCGTTCAGCGCTCGGTGGCGACAACACGAAAAGGACGCCGAAGCCGGCGTCCTTTTTTGGTCATATTTTGGCGATGACTGACTAATAGCCGCCGCCCGTGCTGTTGCACGTGAAGGTCTTGCCATCGATTGTAAGATCCAGCACCGCTTTGTAACGCGATCCCGCGGCATCGAGCATCACTGAACTCAACAACTGCGAGCCTCCTGCTGCGGCGCGGAAATCACCGCCTTGACTGATGAGGGAACTCCCGCCGCTGCCTGATTTTTCAATGCGGAACGTGTAGGTGCCTGTTTCCTTGGGGTCTGCGTTGGCGAAAGCCTGCAGCTTCACCATGCCCGTCTGCGGCGTCGCCTTGATGGCGCAGATTTTATCGGCTGCGGGCTCCTTTGCTGTCGAGATTGCCGCAAGGGCGCCGACGGGGAGCATTGCGAGCGCAATGACTGCTGCCAGCGGGCTTGTACGTCTGACGCGATGGGGCATGGTAGTCTCCCTGATGAGCGGGTGTTTTGATCTCGACCATTTTGACGTCGCTGCGGCTGCCGTTACGGGCACGCCTGCACAAAAGCAGCCACATTGTCATTGCCGCCCTGGGCCACATTGGCGCTGCAGCCACGGCCTACCTGCACACCCGCCGCGATATTTCCATTGCCGTCCTGCGTCAGGATGGTGGTGTGATTGGAACCGAACTGGCCGATACCAGCCACGTTGCGGTTACCCGTCTGATAGGTGGAGCCGTAGTTGTCATGGCCTTCCTGCCCGACGGCGGAAAGATTGTGACGACCGTATTGATGGCCGGTAATTCTGTTGTAGCCGCCATTCTGATAGGTGCGGATGCGGTTGCCATAACCTTCCTGCGCGCCGCCCGCCGAGTTGGACCAGCCGTATTGTTCGATGCGCACATCGTTGGCCATGACGGGAGACGTGGCGGTAATGCCAACGAGAGCGGAAAGTGCGATTGCAACAAAAGACGTACGGATCATGACTGTCTCCTCAGGCGGATGGGACCGCGGTTGAACGTCTTTGTTGTAGACGGTCCCATCGGAATGGAAGCTGAAGAGACTATTCAGTCGCAGTTCATGCGCTGGTGCCGGCAGGGTGGGGTTGCCGAATGCGCAGGTTTCAGACCAGGGCCAGAATGCGCGCCGGTCCACCCGTTCCGCCACGATGCTTTGGTGCGCCGACAACGATGGTCGCGCCCTTGATCGGCAGAGCCTCGAGATTATTCAGGCCCTCTATACCGTAGCGCCCGGCAGGCAGCCAGGAATTGTGAACGGCGAAATCCGCGGAGTTGCCTGGATCGAGCGAGAGGGTGTCGACACCGATCGCAACCGCGTCGTGCTTCAACAGAAGATCGGTTGCCGATTTTCCGAAACCGGGGAACGCAAATTTTCCGGCATCGTCGGTTCTAAAGGCGGGGCTTTTCACCTTGGTCGCCCACCCGGAGCGCAGAGCGACGACCGCGCCTACGGGAATATCACCGTTGGCGGATATCCAGCGCTCTATATCCTCAGCCTCGATCGTGGCGTTGGCATCCTCTTTCGCGCGGTCGGTAATGTCGATGATCGCCAGCGGCGCTACGAGCTTTTGTGGCTCCAACTGGTCGACACTCGCGCCGTCCGCGCTGAAGTGAAACGGTGCATCGATGTGCGTGCCGGTGTGCTCATAGATGGTGAGTTTGTGGAGCTGGTATCCGTCCTTGGCAATATCGGCGGCCCACTCGAACGCGATGCCCGGTTTTCCGTCAAATGTTGGAAATTCCGAATCATATGTGTGGGTCAGATCGACGACCTGCCTCGGTGCCTGGGCGAGCGCCGGGGCAGCAACGCTGCCCGCCGCAACCGCTGCGACACCGGCCGCCGCACCCTTGAAGAGCAGGCGTCGCGAAAGCATGTTCTGTTTCACATTTTCGATCACGCAATGATTGCACATGCCTCGGTCCCTCGTTGAGAACTATTCCCCGCTGGAGAGGGTAGCGCAAACGGGACGTGAAGCAAGGCGGGAAGGTTGCTGATTTTCGACCCGTGTTTACATCGCGGTTTCGGCGAGCCGCCGTCCATAAGCGGCAATGGACCTGCCCACCGGCAGGCGGGCTCTCTGATAGTGTGAGAGGGCGCCGGGCAGATCCTCGATTTGCCGCAGGGCATCGCGCAGCGCCATTGCGTCGCCTGCGGCCTTGGAAACGCCCATGGCCGTGTGAGGGCGAACGACAAAGGCGGCATCTCCCACCAGTGCGATACGCTGCGACACCATCTGTTCGGCCTCATAGTCAAAAATACCCTGGATGGATGGGGTTTCCTCCGCTTCAACCGCGAGCGCCAATTGCGGCGGCAGATGCGAAAAGGCGTCTTCGCGCAATTGCTTTCGGCGGTTCTCCGACAGTTCGCCGCGCGGCAAGGAATGTTGGAAAAGCCTGCCGTTACGGCCGGTGAAGGCTCGGGCAAGGTCATCCGCCGCTGTCGGACGATACCAGACCCAGTTGTAGCGGCGCTCTCCCTGCCGCGTTTCGCCACGTGGCCCCGGTACAAGATAACCGAGAACATGAACTCCGGGCGCGATGTAGAAGGCGAAACGGTCCAGCAGCAGGGCTGCATCGGCAGGCAATTTCGTTTCGGGGATCAGTCCGCGCCAGGCGACATAGCCTGCATAGGCATTTTCCGAATGACGGTTGACGGCACTTCGGACTGCCGAACCCAAACCATCCGCGCCGATTACCAGATCGGCACGTTCGTCCGTGCCGTCGGCGAATGACAATATCACCCCTTCGGGACCTTCCCGAACCGCATTGACATGATGGCCGAGACGGTAGGTGTCGGTAAGGAGGCGCGAGGACACGCGCTCAAAGAGGTAGTCCCACGACATTTGCATCTGCGGCGTGTTTTGGCGCTGGGCCACGCGGCCACCGGCATCGAGGTAGATGCGTTCCTTCGCGACCACACCGACATGGGCGACGTCTTCGCAGCCGATCTGGCCGAGAACCTCAAACAGCTCCTGCTGAGGCACCAGTCCCGCGCCACGCCCGGCGAGGCCGGAGGATGAGCGTTCGTATAGTCTCACATCGTGCCCGTCCTCCTGAAGCAATATCGCCGTAAAGAGGCCGGCAAGCGAGCCGCCAGCGATCCGGATTGTCAATGGTTTCATGGCCCGTTCCTATCTTTCGAGTTTTGTATTCGTAAGGAATGACCGGCGGATCGGGTCTGCCGAAACGCCGGTCGATTTCTTCAGCCGGGCATGATCGCTGGTTGGTTGGCGGGGAATTTCGCCACATCCTCAATGCTGACGTTCAGATGCTGCGCCACCAGCGCCGGCGGGGTGTGCGTCAGCCAGGACGACAGGCTGACCTCCTGGTATTCGGCAGCCTTGAAGACCGCGACGAATTGCAGATCGGTCTTCCCGGTGTTTTCGATGATGTGGCCTTGGCTTCTTTTCACGTAACCAATATCGCCGGCACGGAAATCGGCGGTCTGGCTGCGTGGCCCCGCGTCGAACACGGTCATCCGGCCTTCACCCTTGATCCAGTATTGCCATTCGTCCGCATTGGGGTGCCAGTGCATTTCACGCACGCCGCCCGGCTTGATGGTTTCGATGGCGGCGGCAATGGTTTTGGAAACGGTGAAGGCGCTGCTATCCGCAAGGCGAATGACGCCGGCTGCGTTTTCCTTCAGTGGTTTTGATGTCCCGAGTTTGTAGGTGAAGGGGAAAGGAGGGAGACCAGCTCCGGCAACGGCTTCCTGATCCCTGGAGAGCGGTCCCGGCTCCTTGCCCTGAAAAATCCATAGATTCTGCAGCGGAATGTTGCGGAAGACGTCCGGCGCGACCCCGAAATTCTTGGCCAGCAGTTCAGGTGAGGTATGTGCCAGCCAGTCGGTCAGCAGCAAGGTGCCGTATTCGGACTGGTCGCCTTCATCGAATACGATGACGAACTCGCATCCGTCAGGGCCGATCCCTTGCAGCGAATGGGGATAGCCGGCCGGAAAATACCAGAGATCGCCGGCCTCGACGTCCTGCACATAGGCGCGACCCTGCGTATCGAGCACAGTGATACGGCAACGCCCGTTGGTCATGATTGCCCATTCTGCGGCGCGGTGCCAGTGCATCTCGCGAATGCCACCCGGTCCCAGCCGCATGTTGACGCCCGAGACGGCATCCGAAATCGCGAAGTCCGACTTGGTCACCTGGCGGGCCCAGCCGCCGTTCTGGATACGTTTGGCGGCGTTGTTGAACGAGCCCCAGAAAAGCTGCATGTCGCCGACATCGGTCGCCGGTGGGCTCTGGAAAGACGGAAACTGGTCGTTGATCGCAGGGTTCTTCGGGCCGGGATCGCTGAGGCCGGCGGCATTGGCATTGATTGCTCCCTCGGCAGGCAGATCGGGATTGCCGAACGATGCTGCTCCGGCCGTGCTGGCGGCAAGGGCGGTGCCGCCGACGGCGCCGATTGCGAGGACTGCGCGTCTGGTCAACGTTTCCATTTCAGAACTCCTTGTTCATGGCGAGTTGGGAGGAGGTATCGATAGGGTGGGGTTGCGATGCGAGCTGGAGCACCGCGATGCGGTCGATCAGCTCGGCATTGAAGAGGCGGTGTTGCAACTGACAAAAGGCTCTGGGATCGAACGTGTCGTGC
>NZ_JBQYSN010000029.1:0-49228 GCF_052686535.1 Agrobacterium sp. DKPNP3
CCAGCCGTGGCTGCCTGCGGTCCTTGCAGGCCATGCGCCGCCGGATCGCGCCGATATCCCTGCAATCGCCGTCGAACATTACGAGATGATGCTGGAATTTTACGGACGGGAAGCGGGCCTGCGGCATGCGCGCAAACATCTGGGCTGGTATCTCGAGCGATTTGCACCTGACCTCGCCACGCCCGAGAAGGCCGAAATCATGACATCGCGTGACACGGGCGAGGTGGCGGACCGGTTACGCCGCGCCCTTTCCGCAACTACGGGCGAAGACGCCCCGAGGAAGGCCGCATGAGCGCTGACAAACACAGCCCGGCAGATACGAACCCACTCGCCATGGCGGTGCTGAACGCGGTTCAGAACCCGGTCATTCTGGTCGATGCCGAAGGTTTCATTGCCTTCGCCAATTGGGAGGCAGAAGCTTTTTTCGGCGCCAGCGCTTCGCACCTTGCGCGCTACCGCGTCTCCACCTTTATTCCCTTCGGCAGCCCGCTCCTGGCGCTCATCGATCAGGTGCGGGAGCGCCGCGCGCCGGTGAACGAGTACCGCGTTGACCTGAGTTCGCCGCGCCTTGGTCAGGACAAGCTGGTGGATCTTTATGTCGCGCCTGTCGTGAGCGAGCCCGGCTCCGTCGTGGTCGTCTTTCAGGAACGGTCGATGGCCGACAAGATCGACCGGCAACTGACGCACCGCGCCGCCGCCCGTTCGGTTACCGGCCTTGCCTCCATGCTTGCGCATGAGATCAAGAACCCCCTGTCCGGCATTCGCGGCGCGGCACAGCTGCTGGAGACATCGGTTGCCGATGAGGATCGGGCGCTGACGCGGCTGATCTGCGATGAAACGGACCGTATCGTCTCTCTGGTCGACCGCATGGAAGTGTTTTCCGACGAGCGGCCGGTGGACCGGATGCCTGTCAACATCCACTCCGTGCTCGACCACGTGAAGGCGATTGCCAAGGCCGGTTTTGCCCGAAACATCAAGATTTCGGAGAACTACGACCCCTCGCTGCCGCCGGTTTATGCCAATCGTGACCAGCTTGTGCAGGTGTTTCTTAATTTGGTGAAGAACGCCGCCGAGGCCGTAGCCAACCAGCCGGATGGCGAGATCGTGCTGACGACCGCCTACCGGCCAGGCATCCGCCTCTCGGTTGCCGGCAGCCGCGAACGCATCTCGCTGCCGCTGGAATTCTGCGTGCATGACAACGGCCCGGGCGTCCCGGCCGATCTGCTGCCGCATCTTTTCGATCCGTTCATCACCACCAAGACCAATGGTTCGGGCCTGGGTCTCGCGCTGGTCGCCAAGCTCATCGGCGCCCATGGCGGCATCGTCGAATGCGACAGCCAGAACCACCGCACGACATTCCGCGTATTGATGCCCGTCTCGCCGGAAGTGGCGCTTGACGACAGCTTGCCGAACCCGACAGGAAATGACAGATGACAGCTACGATCCTCGTCGCCGATGATGATGCCGCGATCCGCACCGTTCTGAACCAGGCGCTGAGCCGCGCCGGTTACGATGTGCGAATCACCTCCAATGCCGCGACGCTCTGGCGCTGGGTATCGGCAGGCGAGGGCGATCTCGTCGTGACCGATGTCGTGATGCCGGATGAAAACGCCTTCGACCTTTTGCCGCGCATCAAGAAGGCGCGCCCGGACTTACCGGTTCTGGTCATGAGCGCGCAAAACACCTTCATGACGGCGATCAAGGCCTCGGAAAGGGGCGCTTACGACTACCTGCCAAAGCCCTTTGATCTGACGGAGCTGATCGCCATCATCGGCCGTGCCTTGTCTGAGCCGAAGCGCAAGTCGGCAAAACTCGATGACGACATGCAGGACGGGATGCCGCTCGTGGGCCGCTCCGCCGCGATGCAGGAAATCTACCGCGTTCTTGCCCGTCTGATGCAGACCGATCTGACGCTGATGATCACGGGCGAATCCGGTACGGGCAAGGAGTTGGTAGCGCGCGCGCTGCATGACTACGGCAAGCGCCGCAACGGCCCCTTCGTCGCCATCAACATGGCGGCAATCCCGCGGGACCTCATCGAATCGGAACTGTTCGGTCACGAAAAGGGTGCATTCACCGGCGCTCAAAACCGCTCCACCGGTCGTTTCGAACAAGCCGAGGGCGGCACGCTGTTCCTCGATGAAATCGGCGATATGCCGATGGATGCCCAGACACGTCTGCTCCGTGTTCTGCAGCAGGGCGAATATACGACAGTTGGCGGCCGTACACCGATCCGCACCGACGTGCGCATCGTCGCCGCTACCAACAAGGATCTGAAACAATCGATCAATCAGGGCCTTTTCCGCGAAGACCTCTATTATCGCCTGAACGTCGTCCCGCTACGCCTTCCGCCGCTACGTGACCGCGCCGAGGATATTCCTGACCTGGTGCGCCATTTCATCCAGACAGGCGAGAAGGAAGGGCTGGAGGGCAAGCGTTTCGAGAATGAGGCGCTGGAAGTCATGAAGGCCTATGCCTGGCCCGGAAACGTGCGCGAACTCGAAAACCTGATCCGCCGCCTGATGGCGCTTTATCCGCAGGAAGTCATCACCCGCGAGATCATAGAGCAGGAATTGCAGTCGGATGTGCCGGACAGCCCGCTCGACAAGATGGCTGTCCGCACGGGCTCGCTGACGATCTCGCAGGCGGTCGAAGAAAACATGCGCGACTATTTCGCGAGCTTCGGCGATGGCCTGCCGCCGCCCGGCCTCTATGACCGGGTGCTGCGCGAGCTCGAATATCCGCTGATCCTCGCAGCATTGACGGCGACACGCGGCAACCAGATCAAGGCCGCCGATCTGCTCGGCCTCAACCGCAATACGCTGCGCAAAAAAATCCGCGACCTCGGCGTTTCCGTCTATCGCAGTTCCCGCCCAACCTGACGATGTTGACAAGTCCGTCGTTGTCGTTGCATTTTCGCCACATTGTGTTGCTTGGACAACACTAGGACGCTCAAGATTCGCTAAGCAGCGGATTCGGTCCGACTTTCGTGAATGTGACGCTGGTAGGCCAGCGATTGGGAGTAGTGCATGCGGAAACCCGCCGCCGAAAACGCCGTTGCCGATGAAGCAGCGGGCATGGTGGTTGCCGATCGCCGGATGTCTTTCGCTTTGCCGGGGCTTGTGCTCGCGGGGGTCGCGCTCGTCTGCGCCATCATCACCCTTTTCGTCCTCCTTGGCGTCACACCGATCGCCCCGACCTCGAACGTCGTCATCGCATCGGTCATCATCAATTCGATCTTCGTCATTGGTCTGATCTTCCTGATCGGCCGCGAAATCAATCGGCTGCTCAAGGCCCGGAAAAAGGGAAGGGCGGCCGCACGGCTTCACGTGCGCATTGTCGTCCTTTTCTCCATCGTGGCGATCACGCCCGCCGTCCTCGTCGCCATCTTCGCCAGCCTGACGCTGAATGTCGGTCTCGACCGCTGGTTTTCGCTGCGCACGCAGTCGATCGTCGATTCATCCAGCAACATTGCCCAGGCCTATATGATGGAGAATGCCGGCTATCTTCAGGGCCAGACCCTGTCGATGGCGACCGATCTCGATCGAAATCGTGCGCTGTTTTACCTCGACCGTACCGGCTTTATCGATCTGATGACCCGCCAGGCCAAGGGACGCGGCCTGCTTGGCGCGTTTCTGGTGCAGGAAGACGGCGATGCGGTTGCGCAGGCCGATATCAAGACCGAAAAGCCGCTTCCGGCCATTCCGCATGACGCGCTCGAGAAAGCGGCCGCGGGTCAGCCAACGCTGATACCTCCCGGTATCACCAACCTCGTTGGCGCCATCATCAAGCTCGAAGGCATCAGCGGCACCTTCCTATACACGGTCCGGGCCGTCGACCCCAAGGTCATGGGCGCGATGCGGCTGATGGAGGAGAACCGCGCCGAATACAAGGCCATGGAAGCAGGTCGCGCGCCGCTGCAGATCGCCTTTGCCATTCTCTATCTCGGTTTTGCGCTGATTGTGTTGCTCGCCGCTATCTGGACGGCGATTGCGGTCGCGGACCGGATCGTGCGGCCGATCCGCCTTCTCATCGGCGCCGCAGACAGCGTGGCAACCGGCAACATGCATGTGCTGGTGCCGGTGCGCGCCGTCGATGGCGACGTTGGGCGTCTGTCGCGCACCTTTAATAAAATGGTGTCGGAACTGCGCAGCCAGCAAGAGCAGATCATCGAGGCCAAGGACGACATTGACGATCGTCGCCGCTTCATCGAAGCGGTGCTATCAGGCGTTACCGCCGCCGTCATCGGTGTTGACGAGAACCGCAGGATCACCATCGTCAATCCATCAGGCGAGGAGTTTCTGGCGCAGACATCGGATCAGCTCATCGGCGCACAACTGTCTGATATCGCGCCCGAGATCGAGCAGGTGGTCACGGAGGCCAATACCTGGGCGCGCGGGAACTTCCGAAAGCAGATCAACATCATGCGACGCGGCAAGGAGCGTACCCTGAATGTGCAGGTGACGCGCGAGGATGCCCGCGACAGCCGCGATAGCTACGTCATTACCCTTGACGACATCACCGATCTCGTGATCGCGCAGCGCTCCACCGCATGGTCGGATGTGGCCCGGCGCATCGCGCATGAAATCAAAAATCCGCTGACGCCGATCCAGCTGTCTGCCGAGCGCATCAAGCGCCGCTTCGGCAAGCAGATCGATGAAAACGACCGGGCCATCTTCGATCAGTGTACCGATACGATCGTCCGGCAGGTGGGTGACATTGGGCGCATGGTCGATGAATTCTCCGCCTTCGCGCGCATGCCAAAGCCGACGAAGGAAAAATCCGACCTGCGGGCTATTTTGAAGGATGCGGCTTTCCTGCGCGAAATCAGCGCCGCCGACACGAAATTTTCCACCGAGCTTGGCGATGTCCCGCTGGAGGGCATGTTCGATGCCCGGATGTTGGGTCAGGCCTTCGGCAATCTCATCAAGAATGCGACGGAAGCCATCGAAGCGGTGGAAGGCGAAAAGCGGCCGGGAAAAATCCTGGTGCGCGCGTCGTTCGACGAGGCCAACTCCCGTTTTGTGGCTGATATCATCGACAATGGCCGCGGCCTTCCCGTCGAGAACCGGCATCGCATTCTCGAACCCTATATGACCATGCGCGACAAGGGCACCGGCCTTGGTCTCGCGATCGTCAAGAAAATCATCGAAGAGCATGGCGGGTATCTGGAACTCCATGATGCCCCAGCCGAATTCGACCATGGCCATGGTGCCATGATCCGAGTGCTGCTGCCCTATATCGAGGCGGTCGGCAGCGAAAATAACAAGGAAGCAGCATATGGCGTCTGATATTCTGGTCGTGGATGACGAGGCGGACATTCGCGAAATCGTAGCAGGCATTCTTTCCGATGAGGGCCACGAGACACGAATGGCCTTTGACAGTGACAGCGCGCTCGCCGCCATTTCAGAGCGGGTACCACGCCTGATCTTTCTCGACATCTGGATGCAGGGTTCGAAGCTCGATGGTCTGGCGCTGCTTGACGAAATCAAGAGCCGCCACCCTGAAATCCCGGTCGTGATGATTTCCGGCCACGGCAACATCGAGACAGCCGTTAACGCCATCAAGCGGGGAGCCTTCGACTTCATCGAGAAGCCGTTCAAGGCCGATCGCCTGATTCTGATCGCCGAGCGGGCGCTTGAGAATTCCAAGCTGAAGCGTGAGGTTCAGGAGCTGAAGAAGCGCACCGGCGACGCAGTTGAACTCGTCGGCGCGTCGCTTGCAGTGTCGCAGCTACGTCAAACCATCGACCGTGTGGCGCCAACCAACAGCCGCATCATGATCCTCGGTCCATCCGGTTCCGGCAAGGAACTCGTGGCGCGCATGATTCACAAGAAATCGTCCCGGGCAACCGGTCCTTTCGTAGCGTTGAACGCGGCGACGATCACGCCTGATCGCATGGAGATCGCACTCTTCGGCACGGAGGGGTTGCCGGGCCAGCCGCGCAAGGTGGGCGCTCTGGAAGAAGCCCATCGCGGCGTTCTTTATCTCGATGAAGTCGGCGAAATGCCGCGCGAGACGCAGAACAAGATCCTGCGCGTTCTTGTCGATCAGCAGTTCGAACGTGTCGGCGGCGGCAAGCGGGTGAAGGTGGATGTGCGCATCATTTCCTCGACCGCACACCATCTTGAAAGCCTGATCGCGGAAGGGGCGTTCCGTGAAGACCTCTATCATCGCCTTGCCGTCGTGCCGGTGAAGGTGCCGGCGCTTTCCGAAAGGCGCGAGGATATTCCTTTCCTCGTCGATATGTTCATGCGGCAGATTTCCGAGCAGGCGGGCATTCGTCCCCGCAAGATCGGCGACGACGCCATGGCTGTTCTCCAGACGCATGACTGGCCAGGTAACATCCGTCAGCTGCGTAACAACATCGAGCGCCTGATGATTCTCGCCCGCCCTGAAGGCGGTGACGCGCCGATCTCGGCCGACATGCTGCCATCTGACATTGGCGACATGCTGCCCAAGATCGCGGCGCAGGGCGATCAGCACATCATGACCCTGCCGCTGCGCGAAGCCCGCGAGATGTTCGAGCGGGACTATCTCGTGGCCCAGATCAACCGGTTCGGCGGCAATATTTCCCGCACGGCGGAATTTGTCGGCATGGAACGCTCGGCACTGCATCGCAAACTGAAATCTCTCGGCGTATAAGAAAGTCGGGCGCTTCGCCGCATCGGATTATTCTGGCAGAGAGACAGCATGAAAGTCATCATTTGCGGTGCAGGGCAGGTGGGTTACGGCATCGCCGAACAGTTGTCGCGTGAAGATAACGACGTTTCCGTTATCGACACGGCCGCATCGCTCATCACTGCGATCACCGAAACGCTTGATGTGCGCGGCTATGTCGGCCACGGCGCGCATCCGGACATGCTGGCCAAGGCGGGCGCCGATCAGGCCGACATGATCATCGCGGTGACGCTGCATGATGAGATCAACATCGTCGCCTGCGAAGTGGCGCACGCGCTCTTCAGCGTGCCGACCAAGATCGCCCGCATCCGTGACCAGAGTTATCTGAAGCCGGAATATGCCGATCTCTTCAGCCGTGAAAACATGTCCATCGACGTGACGATTTCCCCGGAGGTCGAGGTCGGCAAGATGGTGCTGCGACGCATCGCGTTCCCCGGCGCAACCGACGTCGTGCGCTTTGCGGATGACACCGTTTACATGCTCGCCATCGAGTGCATGGAAGACTGCCCTGTCATCAACACGCCGCTGCAGCAGCTTTCCAGCCTCTTTCCCGACCTCGTCGCTACGGTCGTCGGCATCTACCGCGATGGCATCCTTAAGGTCGCCAATTCGGCGGAACAGTTGCGGGTAGGTGACCTCGCCTATGTAATATGCCAGCGCCAGCACGCCCGTCGCACCTTGAGCCTCTTCGGCCATGACGAGCAGGAAGCGCAACGCATCGTGATTGCGGGTGCCGGCAATATCGGCCATTTCGTCGCCAGCAAGATCGAGGAGATGCAGCCGAAGACGCGGGTGAAAATCATTGAGGCAGACCGTGACAAGGCCGTGGCAGCGTCCGAACACCTCAGCCAGACGATTGTCATGCATGGCTCGGCGCTCGACCAGAAAATCCTCCTGCAGGCAGACATCCAGGACGCGGACCTGATCGTCACGCTCACCAACAATGACCAGACCAATATTCTGGCCGCCGTCATGGCAAAGCAGCTTGGCTGCAAGTCGAACCTTGCGCTCCTGAACAGTACGTCGTTCCACGATGTCGCAGATTCGCTTGGTCTCGATGCCTACATCAATCCCCGGGCCGTGACAATCTCGCGCGTACTCCAGCACGTTCGAAAGGGTCGTATCCGTTCGGTCTATGCGGTCCAGCGCGGCTCTGCCGAGGTCATCGAGGCGGAGGCGCTGGAAACCTCGCCGCTTGTGGGACAGGCGTTCCGCGACATCGATATGCCCGAGGGGGTACGCATCGGCGCGATCTATCGAGACGGTATCGTCATACGCCCCGACGGCAGCACCAAGATCAAGGCGAAGGATCGTGTCGTGCTTTTTGCATCCGCCGATGCGGTGCGGGACGTGGAACAACTTTTCCGGGTTTCGATACAATATTTTTGACTGTTCCGAATTGAAAATGCGGGTCAATACTCGTAGCCGTCACACTGTTTTGACCGTTGCGGAACGGAACATGATTTGATACCAGAGTTTGAGGTCGGCCAAGCGGGGGACATGACTCGGCCGGCTTATTATTGATTGATTATTTTCCGGTATCCCTGCCGGCAAAAAAGAAAGAAGCGGCGCCATGGCGGAACGTTCTCAAAACCTTCAGGATCTCTTCCTCAACACCGTTCGTAAGCAGAAGATCTCGCTCACGATTTTCCTCATCAACGGCGTCAAGCTGACGGGCGTTGTGACCTCCTTCGACAATTTCTGCGTGCTTTTGCGCCGTGACGGTCATTCGCAGCTGGTTTACAAGCATGCGATTTCGACCATCATGCCCGGTCAGCCGATGCAGATGTTCGAAAGCGAAGAAGGCGCGGCCTGAAGCCTCCCTCTACGCCTATTCGCTTTAGATTGACCCGAAGCGGGAACATTTCCCGTTTCGCGAGGTTCTTTCCAATGGCCGTTCCCGCGGATGCGGTCGGCCGTTAACGTATTAGATAAGGCCGAGCCCATTTCCACACGCGACACCTCGAACGAATCGATCATCCCGGAGCAGGAAAAACGCCGCGACGACATGCGCGCCGTCGTTCTCGTTCCGGTCCTCAAACAGCAGCGTGACAATCGCGATCCGGCCGCACCTGTGGCACCCGGTCGCTCGGTTGAAGCCAAGCTTGAGGAAGCGAAGGGGCTTGCGCTTGCCATCGATCTCGACGTGACACAGGGCCTTATCGTTCCGGTCAACCAGCCACGCCCGGCGACATTGTTCGGAACCGGGAAAATCGAGGAAATCGGTCATCTGCTTGATGAAACCGATTCCGGCCTCGTCATCGTCGATCATCCGCTGACGCCGGTCCAGCAGCGCAACCTCGAAAAACAGTGGAACGCCAAGGTCATCGACCGCACGGGTCTCATCCTTGAAATCTTTGGCCGCCGGGCCTCCACCAAGGAAGGGACGCTGCAGGTCGATCTCGCGCATCTGAACTACCAGAAGGGTCGCCTTGTCAGAAGCTGGACCCACCTTGAGCGCCAGCGCGGCGGCGCAGGCTTCATGGGTGGTCCGGGTGAAACGCAGATCGAAGCCGACCGCCGGCTGCTGCAGGATCGCATCGTCAAGCTCGAAAAAGAGCTCGAGCAGGTGGTTCGCACCCGCCAGCTGCACCGCGCCAAGCGCCGCAAGGTGCCGCATCCGATCGTGGCTCTCGTTGGTTACACCAATGCTGGCAAGTCAACGCTTTTCAATCGCATCACCGGTGCTGGCGTTCTGGCCGAAGACATGCTGTTCGCGACGCTCGACCCGACCCTGCGACGCATGAAGCTGCCGCACGGCCGCACTGTTATCCTGTCGGACACGGTCGGCTTTATCTCGGATCTGCCGACCCACCTCGTTGCGGCCTTCCGTGCCACGCTGGAAGAGGTACTCGAAGCCGATCTGATCCTGCATGTCCGCGACATGTCTGACCCTGACAATGCGGCGCAATCGGCTGACGTGCTGCGTATCCTCAGCGATCTCGGCATCGATGAGAAGGAAGCCGAGCAGCGCATCATCGAAGTCTGGAACAAGGTTGACCGTCTTGATCCGGAAGCGCATGACGCCATCATGCACCGCGCCGAGGGGCGGTCGGATATCCGTGCGGTGTCGGCGATAACGGGCGAGGGCGTCGATGCCCTCATGGACGAGATTTCCAAGCGCCTGTCCGGTGTGCTGACGGAGACGACCGTTCTGCTTTCGGTGGAGCAGCTGCCGCTGATTTCCTGGGTCTACAGCAATTCCATCGTCGATAGCCGTGAAGACCATGAGGACGGATCGGTTTCTCTCGATGTGCGCCTATCGGAAGCGCAGGCTGCGGAGCTGGAGCGCAAGCTCGGCAAGACGACCATCAGCGAGCGGGAAGACTGGGAGCGCTGAGCGCTTCGAAAAGGATGCAAGGATGACGGCGGTGCGATTGGCGGGACGCACAGTTCCTCTGGCGGCGCCAGCCGGAGCACGCGCCGCACCTGCACGATCAGAGTGAAACCGAATCAAGCGAACGCTCGATCCGCTTCGCTGCCTGCCACAGCTCTTCCATTCTCTCGAGGCTCGCGTCTTGCAGCGTCTCCCCATTGACGCTGAGCGATGTCTCGATGTGATTGAAACGTCTGCGGAATTTTGTATTCGTGCCGCGCAGCGCATCTTCCGGATCGGCTTTGACATGCCGGCCGATATTGACGAGGGCAAAGATCAAGTCGCCCAATTCGTCGGAGACCTGTTCCGGCCGTCCCTGCGCCAGCGCCTCGCGCAACTCGGCGATTTCTTCCTCGATCTTGTCGAGGATGGGAGCAGGGTCGGACCAGTCAAAGCCGACACGCGCGGCCTGCTCCTGTAACTTCAAGGCTTCCGTCAGCGCCGGCTGGCTGCGCTGGACGCCGCCAAGAAATCCGGCCTTGAAATCTTCGGTGATGCCACGGCGCGCGCGTCGCTCCGCACGTTCGCGCTTTTCTTCGGCCTTTATCACATCCCATTGCAGCTTCACGCGGTCGGCGGTGTCCGCATCGGAAACAGCAAAAACATGCGGGTGGCGGCGGATCATCTTTGAGGTCACCGCATGCACCACGTCCCCGAAAGCGAACTCGCCCCGTTCCTCGGCGATGCGCGCATGGAACACAACCTGAAGCAGAAGGTCGCCCAGCTCTTCGCAGAGGTCGTCCATATCATTGCGCTCGATTGCGTCGGCCACCTCATAGGCCTCCTCGATCGTATAGGGCTTGATCGTCTCGAAGGTCTGGACGATGTCCCAGGGGCAACCAGTTTCCGGCTGGCGAAGCGCCTCCATGATCTCGATCAGGCGGGAAATATCCTTCGAGGCTTCCATGTGTCTCACACCTTCATGCTTATCAGTTCAGCGGAATATCATTGCCGCTTTTTGAGGACTGGTAGCTGTTCGACAGGTCGTCGTAAGCAGCCTTGATGCGGGCAGTCTGCGCCTTCAGCGTCGTGCGCAGCGGGTCTTCCTCACCCTCCACCAGATCGGCGATGAAAAACGAATTCCAGAAAGCATTGTTTCGGCGATATCCACCCGGCTCCAGCCCGAAGACCTCCTTCAGGATTTTAAGATCATGCGGAATCGCGAAGGCGTCGCGGGAATCCTCATGGCTGAAGAAAGAATAAAAGTTATCGAATCCGGCCCAGGTGATGGCGGACATGCACATGGTGCAGGGTTCATGCGTCGACAGGAAGATCAGGTCCCTGGTGTTGAGCTTTTCGCCCAACTCGTAGAACCGTTTCAGCGTGTGGACCTCGCCGTGCCAAAGCGGGTTTTCAAGCTCGTTATTGGTCTCGGCGACCACCAGTGAAAGGTCCGATTTGCGCAGGATCGCCGCACCGAAGACCTTGTTTCCAAGGCTGACGCCGCGTGCCGTCAAGGGCAGAATATCGTGTTCGATGACATCGAGAAGGCGGGCGGCGAGTGGCTGGTTGGTCAAGGGTCTGATCCTTCGTTCCGCCTTCATGAAAAGGCGGTGTCTGCTTGGGAGACGTCTGCTGCTTGCTGCTGCTCCTTGTTCGGCGCGTACGCGTTTTTGTCAAGGGATTCCCAACTTCCGTGGCACGAGCCAATAGGGCGAAAACGCAACGCCGGTTGGTTTTCCTCCAAAACTGGGGTGTTCGAGAAATAAAAATCCAGCCACCGGAAGGGCTTGAATTTCTGTTTCTTCACCAATGCGCGCCGATGCGGGATATATGTCCAATGCATACAGAACATGATTTCTCCGCTGCTGGCGACCGCCTTTCGACCTTCCCCGCATTTTTCCGGGTTGAGGGACGGCAGGTCGCCGTTTTCGGCAATGGTGACGAGGCTTTCGCGAAGGTCAGACTTCTTTCGAACACCAATGCCCATATCATTGCCTACGCCGACGAACCGGATGACAATTTCGCCCGATATCTCGCTGACAACAGTGTTGACCATCGGGCCCTCGCATTTGCCGAAAATCTTCTCGATGGCGCAACGCTCGTTTTTGCTGCAACCGGTGACGAGCGCCTGGATCGCGACATCGTTGTGGCGGCGCGCGCGCGCAAAATACCCGCCAATGCCGTGGACCAGCCTGAGTTCTGCGATTTCTTCACGCCAGCCCTCGTGACGCGCGCACCGGTCGCTGTCGCTATCGGGACGGAAGGCGCCGGACCTGTTCTCGCTCAGATGATCCGCGCCCGTGTCGACCAGATGTTGTCTCCGTCGCTCGGCAAACTCGCGCGACTTGCGGTGCACTACCGTGATGCCGCGGAAAAGAATGTGCCGAAGGGCGCGTTGCGCCGTAATTTCTGGCGGCGGTTTTTCTCGGGCGCTGTCGCAGATGCGGTGGCGAATGGCGACACGCTTACCGCGCACCAAGCGGTCGAGCGACTTCTCGATGCGCCGGAAAGGGCGGAGGGACGTGTCTGGCTTGTCGGTGCTGGACCGGGCGCGGAAGATTTGCTGACATTGCGCGCGCAGCGCGTTCTGATGGAAGCCGATGTGATCGTTTATGATGCCTTGGTCCCGCAGGCGATTGTCGATATGGGCCGCCGCGATGCCGAGCGGCTTTCCGTCGGCAAGCGAAAAGGCTGTCACAGCAAGTCGCAGGACGACATCAACCGCCTGCTGGTCCGTCTCGGCAGGCAAGGCATGCGCGTTGTGCGTCTGAAATCCGGCGATCCGCTGGTCTATGGCAGGGCGGGTGAGGAAATGGCGGCGCTTCGCGACGCGGGCATCGCTTATGAGATCGTCCCCGGCATCACATCGGCATTTGCCGCGGCTGCGGACTTCGAATTGCCGCTGACCTTGCGCGGCGTTGCATCGTCACTCATCTTTACCACAGGCCATGATCTGGCGGGCGACGTTCTGCCGGATTGGGCGCGTCTTGCAGTCTCCGGCGCGACAATCGCCGTCTACATGGGCCGCAGCGTCGCCGCCTCGGTGGCCAAGCGGTTGATGGACGCAGGTCTCGCCGTTGAAACGACTGTTGCCGTCATCGAAAATGCCAGCCGCGCGGACCGCCGCCTGCTGCACGGCACGTTGAACGATCTGCCCGACCTTGAACATCGCGATGAAATGACCGGCCCTGTCATGGTCATTATTGGCGATGCGGTTGCTGGCGCAAATTTTGAGAAGTCCGAATCGCTTGCTCTTTCAGGAGCGCCGGGGGACTTGAAACGGGAGTATGTGAATGGCTGACAAGGTTTTGACCGCCAACCGCCTGAGCGATGGCATCGCTGTCTGGCTGGATGCCAATGGCGAATGGACCGAGAAGCTGCAGGACGCGCTGGTTGCGCGCCATGCCGAAGCCGTTGCTTCGCTCGAGGAGATCGGCAAACGCGACTTTTCTGCCAACAAGGTCGTTGACGTGAACATCATCGATGTTGTCGAGGAGAAGGGACAGCTGTGGCCGACGCGTCTTCGTGAGCGTATTCGCGCCGCTGGCCCGACCATGCACTATGCTGCCGGTTACAAGCCGGCCGATGCAGCCTTTATCGCAGTCTGAGGAAGAATATGTACCGTTACGACGAGTTCGATCACGCATTTGTTGAAGGCCGCGTGGCACAGTTTCGCGATCAGGTCGAGCGCCGCCTTTCCGGCGAGCTGGCCGAGGACGCATTCAAGCCGCTGCGCCTGATGAACGGTGTCTACCTTCAGTTGCATGCTTATATGCTGCGCGTCGCCATCCCATACGGAACGCTGAATTCGAAGCAGATGCGGATGCTGGCCCATATCGCCCGCAAATACGACCGGGGATACGGCCATTTCACCACGCGTCAGAACATCCAGTATAACTGGCCTCGCCTTTCG
The DNA here is from genome assembly GCF_052686535.1 of Agrobacterium sp. DKPNP3. Classification (NCBI taxonomy): domain Bacteria; kingdom Pseudomonadati; phylum Pseudomonadota; class Alphaproteobacteria; order Hyphomicrobiales; family Rhizobiaceae; genus Agrobacterium; species Agrobacterium sp. DKPNP3. The sequence goes on from NZ_JBQYSN010000029.1 coordinate 13,914, forward strand.
GACACGCCCGACATTCTGTCCGAGCTCGCAAGCGTCGAAATGCACGCGCTCCAGACATCAGGCAACTGCATTCGAAACGTAACTGCCGATCATTTCGCCGGTGCTGCGGCCGATGAGGTGGCTGACCCGCGGCCCTATGCCGAAATTCTCAGGCAATGGTCCTCCGTACACCCGGAGTTCTCATTCCTGCCGCGCAAGTTCAAGATCGCTGTCACGGGCGCTGAGCGCGACCGTGCCGCCATTCAGGTTCACGATATCGGCCTTCACCTGAAAAAGAACGACAAGGGCGAGATCGGTTTTGCCGTTTATGTCGGCGGCGGGCAGGGCCGCACGCCGATGATCGCCAAGAAAATTCGTGATTTCCTGCCGGAAGAGGACCTCCTGTCCTACACCACGGCGATCATGCGCGTTTACAACCTCCACGGCCGTCGCGACAATAAGTATAAGGCGCGCATCAAGATTCTCGTGCATGAGACAGGCGTAGAGGAACTTTCGCGGCAGGTCGAAGTCGAATTTGCTGAGCTGAAAAACACGGAACTGAAGCTCCCTGATGCCGATATCGCGGCGATCACCGCCTATTTTGCGCCGCCGGCGCTTAAGGACCGGCCCGAGGGCTGGGAAAGCCTGGCGCGCTGGAAGCGTGCTGATGAGGGGTTCGCCCGGTTTGTCGAGCAGAACGTCGCGCCGCACAAGCATCCCGACTACGGCATGGTGACGATTTCGCTGAAGCCCATCGGCGGCATTCCGGGCGATGCAACGGACGAGCAGATGGAATTGGTCGCCGATATTGCTGCCGAATACGCCTTTGATGAAATCCGCATCAGCCATGAGCAGAATATCATCCTGCCGCATGTTGCGCTGGCCGATCTTGAGCCGGTCTATCGCGCGCTTGTGGGTGCAGGGCTTGCAACAGCCAATGCCGGACTCATCACCGATATCATTGCCTGTCCCGGGCTGGACTATTGCGCACTTGCCAATGCGCGCTCCATTCCGGTGGCGCAGGAAATTTCCACCCGCTTTGGTGCGCCCGAGCGTCAGGCGGAAATCGGCGAGCTGAAGATCAAGATTTCGGGCTGCATCAATGCCTGTGGCCACCACCACGTCGGTCATATCGGCCTCCTGGGTGTGGAGAAAAAGGGTGCGGAGCTCTACCAGATCACGCTTGGCGGATCGGGCGACGAAAACACCTCGATCGGTGAGATCATCGGCCGTGGTTTCGAACCGGAAAAGGTGACAGACGCGGTGGAAACCATCGTCGATACCTATCTGGGCCTGCGCCTTTCGAGGGAAGAGAGCTTCCTCGAAGCCTATCGCCGTGTCGGACCCCAGCCGTTCAAGGACGCGCTCTACGGTTCCGCCGCCGAAGCCGCCTGAGGAGAACACCATGACGAAAATCTGGAACCGCGACGGCTTCGTGGAAAATGATCCCTGGGCAATCGAAACGGAAGAAGTGAAGGCGACAGCCGAGCAGAAGCCGGTGTTGCCCCTTGCCGATTTTTTGGTTCGGGCGGCTGAAAGCAATGATATTGGCCTCGGCGTGCTCATCACGCCCGCCGACGATGTTCTCAAGCTAGAGCCATATCTCGACCGTCTCGACCTGGTTGCCATCAGCTTTCCCGCCTTCAATGACGGCCGTGGTTTCAGCCACGCTTCGCTGCTGCGCAGTCGCCTCGGTTTTGCGGGCGAGGTGAGGGCGGTTGGCGACGTGCTGATCGATCAGGTGCCGTTGATGCTGCGCACCGGCTTTACCAGCTTCGCAGTCACGAACGGCACGGCGCTTCGCCGTCTGTCCGAAAACCGCCTGCCGGAAATACCGGTCTATTACCAGCCGACGGCCAAGCCTGCTGCGGGTGGTGAGACCTATAGCTGGAGACGCCGTGCGTCTTCATGACACGGCGCCTAGAAATATGAGTGTGTGATACATATTTCCTACAGACATGGCAGTATTGATATTCTCATACCTTCAAACCGAGGCGAAAATGGTATAATTGCCCGGTCGGAGAATGTCGCATCGAATAGGAACGGACGGAACCTGAAATGAACGCGCCAGCCAAGACGGAAGATTTCGCGATCAAGATACCTGACGGTGTTTACGCCGAGACGGTTTTGTCGGTTGAGCACTATACCGACCACCTGTTCCGCTTCCGCATGACTCGCCCTGCCGGTTTTCGTTTCCGTTCCGGTGAGTTTGCGATGATCGGCCTGATGGTTGGCGACAAGCCGATTTATCGCGCCTATTCGATTGCAAGCCCAGCCTGGGATGAGGAACTCGAGTTTTTCTCGATCAAGGTTCCCGATGGTCCGCTGACGTCGCATCTGCAGGCGATCAAGCCGGGTGACACGGTCTTGATGCGCAAGAAGCCCACAGGCACGCTGGTTCTGGATGCGCTGACACCAGGCAGACGGCTTTACATGTTCTCGACCGGTACGGGCATCGCGCCTTTTGCGAGCCTGATCCGTGATCCGGAAACCTACGAGAAGTTCGAAGAAGTCATTCTCACACACACCTGCCGCGATGTTGCTGAACTTAAATACGGCTTCGATCTCGTTGAGGAAATCCGCAACCACGAATTCCTTAACGACATCGTTGGCGACAAGCTGAAGCACTATGCGACCGTTACCCGCGAAGATTACCCGTTCAAGGGCCGCATCACGACCCTGATCGAGAATGGCAAGCTGTTTGCCGATCTCGGCGTACCCGCCCTCGACCCCGCGATTGACCGTGGCATGATCTGCGGGTCGTCCGCCATGCTGAAGGACACCAAGGAACTGCTTGAAAAAGCCGGTCTGACTGAAGGCGCCAATAACAAGCCTGCCGAATTCGTCATCGAACGTGCGTTTGTCGGCTGATCGCAGGCACATCGAAAATTTCAGGAGGCCGTGAGGCCTCTTTTTTTCTTAAGCCTTGTCCGGCTCATGCGACGGGGCATCGTCATTTTGTTTTGGCGCGATGTCGTGGCGATAGACCAGGAAAAGTCCGATGGCGATCGCGGCAATGCCGCCACCGACCAAGTGAGACAACGAATAGCCGCCCTTCGTGACCAACCATCCCGCAACGACATTGCTGAATGATGCGCCGACGCCCTGAACCATCATGACGCTGGCGAGACCGACGTTGAAGCGGCCGGTCCCCTTAAGGATCCTTTCCACCGCAACGGGCGTGACGATACCGAGAAGCCCGGCGCCCACACCATCAAGAAACTGCACCGGAAAGATGACCCAGAAATCCGTAAAGGCAGCGGCAAGGACGCCGCGCACGGGCAGGGCGGCGAGCGCAATAAGGAAGACGGTCGAAAGGCCGAAGCGCCGGATCAGCCATGGCGCCATGGCGGCGACAAAGATCATCGCGAACTGCGCGACACCCGTAATGATGGCGGTGGTGCGGAAGGGCGTCTGCAACTCGATGGCGAAATCCTGCGCAATCAAGCGGCCCATGGGTGCGTTGCCGAAGTGGAAGACGAGAAGGATGATGGCAAGGAAGATCAGCCCGCGTTCGTGCAACAACACGTTGATACCGGAAGGCCCGGGTTCGCCCTCGTCCTCGCCAAGGCCGCGCGCCACCTTGTGGTCGATCCGGGCGGGGTCGATCGCGGCCGTTGCGACCAGCGCACCGGCTGCGGTCAACAGCATCAGGCCGATGATGCCGTTCAAACCGAAAAAGGTGACGACGACATAGGTCGCGAAAAGCGAAGCGAAATTGCCGCCATGGTTCCAGAACTCATTTCTTGAGATCTGGTGAGAGAAAAGCCGTTCGCCGACGAGCCCCAGGGTGAGGCCGGCGAGCGCCGGACCGACAACAGCTCCGACGACGGCAGTCATGATCTGCCCCGTCCAGACAATCCACACATCCGGAAAGATCAGCGTAATCAGGGCGCCGATGGTCACCAGAACGACAGGGATTGCGATCAGCGTGCGTTTCCATGTCGTGCCGTCCACCAATGCGCCGCAGAGTGGCGTGGCGAGCAGGCCAACGAGGCCACCCACGGTGGCGATCAATCCGAGCGACAGGGAAGACCAGCCTTTGGTTGCCAGGAACGCGTCCAGAAACGGTCCAAGACCATCCCGGGCGTCGGCAAGAAAGAAATTGAGCGCGGCGAGCGCAAACAGCGTCTTGTCCGATATTCCGCCGCTCCTTGGCCTATCACCCGAAGGCAGGCCCGACGAAGTCTGCGGAGCGGTAACACCGATGGCCGTCATGATAATCGCTCCGAAGGTATGATGTGTTGAAAGCGTGTTTGGTAAGGTTCGCGTGAAACATCTCTCTTCGGAAATAGTTGCGCTTGCAAACAAAAAAATGTCCGTCCACTTCTTTTTTAAAACAAGCATGTCGTCAGGAACATTTCCGTTGCTCTGCGAGTTGGCATTCGTCAACAATATGGATGGTTGCCATGAAAGCTTCGCTTGCATTTCTATTGTCGCTGACCGGCATGCTTGCAGTACAACCGGCTTACGCTGACGAAAGCGCATTCCTTTCCTCCCTCAAAGGCACCTGGAAGGGGAAAGGGACGGTTATTACTCGGATCGGTGCGCCCGCCATTAACGTCGACTGCACATTGAACTCCAACGCCCAACGCTCTGCGTTGCAGATGGCTGGAACGTGTCGCGGTCTTCTGGTTGTGAAACGTGCAATCGCCGCCAACCTCACCGCCAGTGGCGCGAGCTATAGCGGAAGCTACACGGGCCCCTCCGGTCGTCCCTCCGCCCTCTCCGGAAACCGGCGTGGCAATGCCATCAATCTCACCGTACGCTGGAACCGCGACATCAACGGCGACCGCGTTGCCGCCATGACAATAGAAAAGGTCGGCGCGAACGGATTGAGGCTGCGCACGACCGACAAGGACGGCAAGACCGGGAAAACCGTGGTGACGAGTGACATCAGACTGGTTCGGTGATTGGATCTACCCCAGCAACCGCGCTTAGCTGAACTCGAGCAGTAAGGGGCAGTGGTCGGAGACCTCCGGCTCTCTCACCACGTCGAAACGATCGACCGTCACAGCCGGATTGACCAGAAGATAGTCCGCATATCTGTTCGGCTTGGTATATAGCGACGTTCTTGTATCGGTGAACCCTCTACCGGTCACGAGCTCAACCAGATCAAGATCGCTCAGCACTGCGAAAGTCTCGCTGTCGGGATGCACATTGAAGTCGCCGCAAACGATTATCCGATCGCCTTCTTCCGCAACATTTCTGACCAGCTTTACGAGATTTTTAGCCTGCTCCAGCCGAGCGGGAGTGTCATGTTTTCCGGCAAGATCACGCAGCCCATGCATGTGGGCGATGACGGCAGGCTGACCCGTCGCAAAATCGAAAATCCTGACGGCGTGGCCTGTTCGCGAGCGTGGGTGCTCACCATATCCGTTCGCCGAAAAGGCTCCGTGAACGAAACCCTGCGACTGTGCGACGACCGCGAAGGACCTGCGCACGAAAGTCGCCAGCCCCCATTGGGAATCATATCGCGTATCGCCATCCCAGAGGTCTCCCCGCGCGGCCGGGCAGAATATCGCCACATGGTCGGGCAGGGCGTCCATGACGTCCCGGAAGAAATTTGCCCTTTGCGGCAACTCGGTGCCATGGTCGCGGTAGTTCAACCATTCGCGCTTGGCTTCCGGCGTGTGCACAACCTCTTGCAGGCAAAGGATATCAGGGTCGGATGACGTGATGTAGGGAATGAGCTCATCGTGAAGCTTGCCGCCCCAACCATTCAGGCAAATCAGACGCATTCCCCCTCCGTCCCGGCTCGAATACCCGTTCTATTTAACACGGGCCGAGCCATGATCAACCGCGAGAAAGCTGGAACACCCATGCGAATCCTGAGCGCAAAAAAAGAGGCCCGGATCGCTCCGGGCCGCCGCATGTTCTTTGCACCTATCTCCTATTCGGCCGCTTCAGCATATGCCTCCATCGGCGGGCAGGTGCAGATGAGGTTTCGGTCACCATAGACATTGTCGATGCGGTTGACCGGCGACCAGTACTTGTCGATGCGGAATGCGCCGGGCGGGAAGCAGCCTTTCTCACGGCTGTAGGGACGATCCCACTCGCTAACGAGGTCTTCCACCGTGTGCGGTGCATTCTTCAGCGGATTGTTGGTCTTGTCCGCGCGCCCTTCCTCGATGTCGCGGGCTTCCTCACGTATCGCCAGCATCGCATCGCAGAAACGGTCGATTTCCGCCTTGGTCTCGGATTCCGTCGGCTCGATCATCAACGTGCCGGCAACCGGCCAGCTCATGGTCGGTGCATGGAAACCGCAGTCGATCAGGCGTTTGGCAACATCATCGACGGTCACGCCGCAGCTGTCTGCGAGCGGTCGGGTGTCGATGATGCACTCATGCGCCACACGTCCCGTTTCGGACTTGTAGAGTACGTCGTAAGCGCCCTTCAGCCTCTCGGCGATGTAATTGGCGTTGAGGATCGCAACTTTGGTTGCCTGCGTCAGCCCTTCGCCGCCCATCATCAGGCAGTAGCTCCATGAGATCGGCAGAATGGAGGGCGAACCGAACGGGGCGGCAGACACCGCACCCTCGCGACCATCCGTCGCTGGATGGCCGGGCAGGTAAGGAGCAAGATGAGCCTTGACGCCGATCGGCCCCATGCCCGGACCACCGCCGCCATGCGGAATGCAGAAGGTCTTGTGCAGGTTAAGGTGGGAAACGTCGGAGCCGATGTCGCCGGGGCGGGCGAGGCCGACCATGGCGTTCATGTTGGCGCCATCGAGATAGACCTGACCGCCGTGCTCATGGGTGATCTCGCAGATCTCGCGAACCGTTTCCTCGAACACGCCGTGCGTGGACGGATAGGTGATCATGCAGCACGCGAGGTTTTCGGCGTACTTCTTTGCTTTCGCACGGAAATCATCGATATCGATGTCCCCGTTGTCTCGCACTTTCACCGGCACGACTTTCATGCCAACCATCTGCGCCGAGGCAGGGTTGGTGCCATGCGCGGACGTCGGGATGAGGCAGACATCACGATGAGTATCGCCATTGGCGAGGTGATAGTTCCGGATCGTCAGAAGACCCGCATATTCGCCCTGCGCGCCGGAATTCGGCTGCATGGAGAAGGCGTCGTAACCGGTGACCGAGCACAGTTTTTCCGAGAGATCATCGATCATCTCCTTGTAACCGAGCGCCTGATTGGCGGGCGCGAAGGGATGGATGTCGGAAAATTCCGGCCAGGTGATCGGCAGCATTTCAGCCGTGGCGTTCAGTTTCATGGTGCAGGAACCGAGCGGGATCATCGAGCGGTCGAGCGCCAGATCACGGTCCGAAAGACGGCGGATGTAACGGGTCATCTCGCTTTCGGCACGGTTCATATGGAAGATCGGATGCGTCATGTACTCGCTGGTGCGCAGCAGGTCCTTCGGCAACCGATAGTCCGGCGTGAAGTCCGAGATCGAGAAATTACCGCCGAAAGCGCGCCACACGGCTTCCAGCGTTGCCGGGCGCGTGCGTTCGTCAAGGCTCATGCCGATCTTGGTCGCGCCGACCTTGCGCAGGTTCACGCCTTCCGCAACGGCAGAACGCAGGATGACGCCCTGCATATGGCCGACTTCGACGGTGATCGTGTCGAAGAAAGTCTCCGGCTCAATGGTATAGCCGAGCTTTTCCAGGCCCTTGGCCATCAGAACGGCCTTCTGGTGGGTCTGCTGGGCAATCGCCTTGATGCCCTGCGGGCCGTGGAAGACGCCATACATCGAGGCCATGACGGCTAGCAGGACCTGCGCCGTGCAGATGTTCGACGTCGCCTTTTCGCGGCGGATATGCTGCTCGCGGGTCTGTAGCGACAGGCGATAGGCGCGGTTGCCGCGCGCATCGACGGACACGCCGACCAGGCGGCCGGGCATGGAGCGCTTATGCGCATCCTTGACGGCCATGTAAGCCGCGTGTGGTCCACCGTAGCCGACCGGAACGCCAAAACGTTGCGAGGTGCCGATGGCGATGTCAGCGCCCATTTCGCCAGGAGATTTCAGCAGCGTCAGCGCCAGGAGATCGGCGGCGACGGCCGCAATCGCGCCCGTCTGGTGCAGGCGGGAAATCAGGCCGGAGAAATCGCTGACATGACCGTGGGTGCCGGGATACTGGAAGATCGCGCCGAACACGTCGACCGGATCGAGATCGGTGAAGGGATTGCCGACGATTACCTTCCAGCCGAGCGGGGCCGCACGGGTCTCGATCAGCGCGATGGTCTGCGGATGGCAATTGGCATCCACGAAGAAGGCCGTCGCCTTGGACTTGGCGACACGCTGGCACATGGCCATGGCTTCGGCGGCGGCAGTCGCTTCATCCAGCAGCGATGCATTGGCGACGTCGAGGCCGGTCAGATCGCAAACCATGGTCTGGTAGTTCAGCAGCGCCTCAAGCCGGCCCTGGCTGATTTCCGGCTGGTAGGGCGTATAGGCCGTGTACCAGGCCGGGTTTTCCAAAATGTTGCGCTGGATGACCGGCGGCGTGATGGTGCCGTAATAGCCTTGGCCAATCAGCGAGGTCAGGACCTGGTTCTTGTTGGCCGTTTCGCGAAGACGGTCCAGCGCCTCGCGTTCGGTCAGCGCAGCACCCCAGGTCAGCGGCACTTTCTGGCGGATGGAGGAGGGGACGGTGGCGTCGATAAGGTCATCAAGGCTCTTATAGCCAACGACCTTCAGCATCTCGGCCATTTCCGAGGGCGACGGCCCGATGTGCCGCCGGTTGGCGAAGTCATAGGGCTGATAATCGGTAAAATGAAACTCGGTGGGCGTCGTCATTACGCGATCAGCTCCTTGTAGGCTGCTTCATCGAGCAGCGTCTCGGCGTCGGCCGGATTGGAGAGCTTCAGCTTGAAGAACCAGCCAGCGCCCTGCGGGTCGGAATTGACCAATGACGGATCATCAACGATCGCCTGGTTGATTTCGACCACTTCTCCATCCAGCGGACAATAAACGTCCGACGCTGCCTTGACGGATTCGACGGTCGCGGCGTCGCCATCCTTGGCAAAGGTTGTGCCCACTTCCGGCAATTCGACAAAAACGAGATCGCCGAGCTGTTCAGCGGCGTGGCTGGTAATGCCAACGGTGGCGACATCGCCTTCAAACTTCAGCCATTCGTGTTCTGCGGTAAATTTCAGCATCGTGTTCTCTCCGGAAATGGGATGAAATTAGCGTTTATAGGTGGGCGTGATGAAGGGCAGGGCAGCGACGGTGACGGGCAGATACTTGCCGCGCACTTCCGCGAAGATCACCGTTCCGGCAGCGGCGTGGGAAACGGGCACATAGCCCATGGCCACGGGACCTTCGACCGAAGGACCGAAGCCGCCCGACGTTACTTCACCGATTTCCGTCTTGCCGTCTGCATCCGCAAAAAGCTTCGAATGGCCGCGAACCGGCGCCTTGCCTTCGGGCTTCAGACCGACGCGGCGGCGCGATGTGCCGTCTTTGAGCTCGCCGAGAATGCGTTCCGCGCCCGGGAAACCGCCTTCACGCTCGCCGCCGGTGCGGCGCGCCTTCTGGATCGCCCACTCCAGCGATGCCTCGATGGGCGAGGTGGTCGTGTCGATATCGTTGCCGTAGAGACAAAGACCGGCCTCCAGCCGCAGGCTGTCGCGCGCGCCAAGACCGATAGGTTCGCAATCGGGGTGTTCAAGCAAGGCCTTGGCAATCTCTTCGGCCTTATCTGATGGTACGGAGATTTCAAAGCCATCCTCACCGGAATAACCCGAGCGCGAGACGATGCAGGGAATATCGTGCAGCGGCACTTCCTGCACATCCATGAACTTCATGGCGGAAACGCCAGCCCACAATTCGGCCAGCACGGCCTCGGCTCGCGGGCCTTGCAGCGCGATCAGGGCGCGGTCTTCCAGCAGCGTGATCTCGCACACCTCGGAAAGATGCGCCTTCATATGGGCGAGATCGGCATCCTTGCAGGCGGCGTTGACGACGACGAGAAGATGATCGCCGCGATTGGTGATCATCAGATCGTCCAGAATGCAGCCGTTTTCTTCTGTGAAGAAGCCATAGCGCTGGCGCCCTTCCTTGAGGCCGAGGATATCGACCGGCACCAGCTTTTCCAGCGCGAGGGCAGCATCCGAATTGTTGCCGGACTTCGCCTTAACGATGACCTGTCCCATGTGAGACACATCAAAGAGACCTGCCGAAGTGCGTGTCTGAAGATGCTCCTTCATCACGCCTGCAGGATATTGGACGGGCATGTCGTAACCGGCGAACGGCACCATGCGGGCGCCCAGCGAAATGTGAAGCGAGTGGAGCGGCGTGGTTTTCAGCGCGGCGGTATCGTCCAAGGACGCCTCCAGGGGTAGCGCGGCTTAACGCGCGGGCTCAGGTCATGGCGCGATGCGCCGGTTCAAGAGCCCCCTCTGTCCTTTTCGCCTGAGATTGTTATCCCTTCGGCGAGCCGTCCTTAGATCAAGGTGGCTTCTCTCCAGAGTTCCGTCGTCAACGTTGGTCCTTTTGCCTGAGAGTTTCCGGGGCGGTTGCTCCTTCGGCACCGCATTGAAGCGGTTTCTCCCAACGGTGATGCGACGCTCATTATCTTCGAAGCCCGCCTATTGGCAAGGACCAAATGACGCATCTGAACAGATTTTTGCTCCATCTGCGCCATCACCATCGGCCGCGCAGCGACTTGCTCTGCTTATGGCGTTCTCTGAGCGGACCTTACAAGCCCGATGTGGAGATGGTTCCCTAGTCGGATTTCTTCGATGGCAACCCCTTGCGTTTCGTCGAAGCGAAATCCTCAAGTTCCTTTTCCGTCATAGACTTCTCCATGCTTTTTGAAGCACCTTTTAAGCTGGATTTCTTTGTTTCACCCCGCTTGGCAGAAAGAGCTGCACCGGCGGCTTTCTGCTGGGCTTTCGATTTGGCTGGCATGGCGGATCTCCCTTAAGCAGTGGTTAAGCAAAGAAAATGTCGCCTCGGGTCGATTGTTCCCAATCTGCTTCTGTCCCTGCGTCAAAATTCCCCTTTGATATCGTCGGCAAAGCGAGCTATCGCATTGAGCATGGGTGCAGATCGAACACGACAGCTGAGGGGACAGGGGAAGATGCTTCGCATTTTCTGCGCGATGCTGATGCTGTCGCTCGGTTTTGCCCATAAACCGGCGCTCGCCGGGACGCCCGCGGTCGTTCTCGATGAGAGCTACAGACTGCCGGATGGTACGTTTGCGGAAATTTGCCTAGGCCACGCCGATGGTTTGAACAGTTCCCACAAGAATGATGGCCCACATTCAGGTGATGCCATTCTCTTCTGCGAAGCCTGCCTGCTTGCATCATCAATTCTTCTGCCTGTGCCGCAGACGGATGGCTGGCTGAAGACCGAATTCGCCTGGCTCGACAATCGCCTTTCGGCGGAGTGGCATTTCCATCCTGTCCTGACGATCCAGAGACCGTCTGCGCGCGGCCCACCAGCGCTGTCAGCCTGATTTTCGTTTTCGGATCATCGCCGCTTCTGCGGCAAGCACGCGGCTGCGTGGACCCGGAGGGGTCGCAGTCGCAGGGACAAGCAAATGAACAGCACCAAAATTATCGCCTGCGGCGTCGTCGTCGCATCAATTTCGGCGTCGCAGGCTTTTGCGCACGCCACCTTCGTCGACGGCTCGGCTGAGCAGGATAGTACCATCGTAGCCGCCCTTCAGGTGCCGCATGGATGCGATGGCGGCCTCGCCACCACCGAGGTTCAGATCAAACTGCCTGAGGGCTTTATTTCCGCCAAGCCGCAGCCCAAGGCAGGCTGGCAGCTGGAGGTCATCAAGGGCGACTATCAGAAGACCTATGCGAACCACGGCAAGGAGATCAAAAGCGGCCCCATTGAAATCCGCTGGAAGGGTGGCGATCTGCCGGATGAGTTCTACGACACCTTCGCCGTGCAGGGTAAGATTTCCGGCATCGAAGCAGGGCAGGACCTGGCGTTCAAAGTGACCCAGCTTTGCGGCGACAAGGGCAAGGTCTCGTGGGATGAGGTCGCAGCCGCTGGCGTTGATCCACATTCCCTGAAAAGCCCGGCGCCGACCATCAAGGTCACCGCAAAGTCTGATCATGCAGGCGGCCACGACCACGCTGCCATGGCGATGGACACGGATGTCGTGAAGGCGGGTAGCCTCGAAGTGTCTGGGGGCGCGACCAAAGCCATGCTGCCGGGACAGCCGGTGGGTGGCGGTTACGTGACGATCAAGAACACCGGCGATGCCGACGACAGGCTGATCGGCATCGAATCGTCCGCGGCCGGCCGCGCGGAAATCCATGAGATGGCCATGGTCAACGACGTCATGAAAATGCGCAAGCTGGAAGAGGGTATCGTCATTCCCGCAGGAAAAACCGTCGAGCTGACGCCCGGCGGCCTGCATATGATGTTCTTCAACGTCAAAAAGCCGTTCGCGGAAGGTGACAAGGTGCCTGTGACCCTTGTCTTCGAAAAGGCGGGAAAGGTCGACGTGGTGTTGGCGACCGGCTCCGCAAAGGGCGTTGACGACAAGGGCGGGCACCAGCACAACTGACAATAAAAAGGGCTGCCGGAACGCTGTAACCACCCGGCAGCCCAAGTTTGTTTGGCCATTCTTATTTTGTAACGGTCAGCCTGGCCTGCATGCCTGCTTCGTAGTGACCCTTGATATTGCAGAAGAGGAGGTAACTGCCAGGCGTCAGCTTTGCTTTCAGCTGCCCATCACCACCCGGCTTGAGGTCGGCAACCTCTCCGAGGCTCTTCAACTGTTTTTCATCAACGCGATGTTTGGCGGTGTTGAGCGGAATTTTCTGGTCGGCCGACTTGAGCTTCACGAGGATCATTTCGTGCTCTTCGCTCATCGCATCGTTGTGCACATGGAAAACCGCATCGCCGGCCTTGACGGTGGTCTGGTCAAGCACGAGCGTCATCGGCCCGCCGCCTTCACCACCCTCTGTCACCTTGATTGTCGTGGCTGCGAAAGCGGGCACTGACATTGTCAGAACTGCTGCGAGGGCAGTTGCATAGCGCATCATTGATGTCATGACGGTCCTCCAATTGACGCTGGAGAACTAGGATTTCCAACTGACAGCAACCTGAACGCGTGAAATCGAAATGACATATATCAGAAAAAACATGCAGTCATTAAGGTAAGAGATTGAATTTAAATTGATTTATTTCCATTATTATCGTCATATGCCTGCTGGGCCTGTTCCAGCGTCGCCTGCCGTTCCTGGCGCTGGCTGGCAACCGTCAGAAAATAGAGCGTCAGGGCCGGCGGTTTGATCACAGTCATCAGACCGCGCAATTGAAAATCGTCTCCACTCTCTGCCTTGCGCGCCAATTCGTGAATGGCTTCTTCCACTTCACTTTTGCGCGGGGCGCGCTGAGACGGTTTTACGGCCTCCAGTGCATAGGCGGCCGTATTGGCAGAAACGGAAAAGACCTGTGTCATGCAACCCCCGGCAATCGCGGCCGACCCTTAAAAAACCAAACATTAGCATCTGCTTCTTGTTGGAAGACTAAACCGGAGGCGGACAATTTAATCGTATTTTAACGGAAGGGCCGGGCATCGAGGGGTTTCGCATTCTTTCCCCATGATCTAGAAATTGCGCCGGACGAAACGGTCCGCAAATCCGGAGACACGATACCAATGCTCAACATCGCCCTCGTCGCGACAGGCGGCGCAATCGGTTCCGTCTTCCGTTATCTCGTCGGCGTCTGGAGCGTGCGACTGGCCGGGCCGAATTTTCCCTGGGGCACGCTCGCGGTCAACGTGGTGGGTTCGTTCATGATCGGCCTGTTGGTCGAGCTCGTGGCACGACGACTGAACGCTTCAATGGAGATGCGGCTGTTTCTCGTGACCGGTGTCCTTGGCGGGTTCACGACATTTTCGTCCTTTGCGCTTGACGCTGCCTCGCTCCTCGAGCGTGGTGCGACGGGCCTTTCGATCGTTTACGTGCTGGCGAGCCTCATCGTTTCCATCGCCGCGGTTTTCGCCGGGCTGGCCTTGGGCCGCAACTTGTTCTAAAGGCTTGATCCAAACAGCGCGCCGAACAGCGGGCGCGCGATCAAGACAGAGAGACTGGAATTTTCATGGCAGGTATCGAGCATATCAAGGTCGGGGCCGACGAGGCCGGTATGCGCCTCGATCGCTGGTTCAAGATTCATTATCCGGGACTTGGGTTCGGGCAGTTGCAGAAGCTGCTGCGCTCCGGTCAGGTACGTGTGGATGGCGGCCGGGTGAAAACGGATGCACGCGTGCAGCCGGGTCAGATGGTGCGTGTGCCGCCGGTTGATTCCGATCTGAAGGTAAAAAGCGGGCCGATCGGCTCGCGAGATCTCAAACATTCAGAAGATTCCGAACTTCTGGCGCGCATGCTGCTGCACGAAGATGACAAGGTCTTCGTCTTCAACAAGCCGGCCGGCATTGCCGTGCAGGGAGGCTCCGGCGTCAATCGCCATATCGATGGGCTCTTGGAAGCCTGGACAAGCCAGAAAGGCGAGAAGCCGCGTCTGGTGCATCGCCTCGACCGTGACACGTCAGGCGTGCTGGTTGTTGCCCGAACACGCGGCGCAGCACAGAAACTGACCGCCGCCTTCCGAGAGCGCGACACCAAAAAGACCTACTGGGCGCTGGTCAAGGGCGTGCCTCGCAAGCATCAGGACAAGATCTCCACCTGGCTCGTCAAGGAACAGACGATGGATGGCGACCGTATGCGCATCGCCAAACATGGTGAGGATGGCGCCGATCACGCCGTTTCCTATTACCGCGTCATCGATACGGCTGCCCAGAACCTCGCCTGGCTGGAGATGGAGCCCTATACCGGCCGCACCCATCAGCTGCGCGTTCACGCGCTCCATATGGGCCACCCGATCATCGGCGATCCCAAATATTATATCGACGATCCGAACTGGGATTTTCCGGGTGGCATCCAGAAGCGCCTGCATCTCCATGCGCGTCATATCGATATTCCCCATCCAAATGGCGGCCGGCTTCGGGTCAGTGCGCCTTTGCCGCCGCATATGGTGCAAACGTGGAACCTGCTCGGTCTCGATGTGGCCGACGGCGACAGGGAAGACTGATATCAGATGAAACTGGTTCTCTTCGATTGCGACGGCACGCTCGTGGACAGCGCCGGTCTCATCCATGCGGTCATGGCTCAAACCTTCGCCGACTTCGGCAAGCCGCGGCCTGATATGTCGCAGACGAAGGCTATCATCGGCCTGACGCTGGATATCGCGATCGCGCGCATGCTGGGCAGGGCCCACGTCGATGACGAAGCGTCGGCCATGGCGCTGCGGTACAAAGAGAACTACCTCCCACTGAAGGAACGGGCCGAAAATCCAACGCCGCTTTTTGAGGGCATTGCACCGTTGATAGAAATGCTGGCAAAACGGGACGACGTGCTGATTGGCGCAGTCACCGGCAAGGGCCGGCGCGGCCTTCTCCAGATTCTTGAAAGCCACGGCTTTACCGAACACTTCATCGTTTCGCGCACGGCGGATGACTGTCCGTCCAAACCGCACCCGGCCATGGTTATGGAATGCTGCCATGAAACCGGCATGGTTCCGGCCGATACTGTCGTGATCGGCGATGCGATCTACGATATGCAGATGGCGAAAGCCGCGGGCGCAAAGGCGATCGGTGTCTCCTGGGGGTATGCCTCCGTCGACGATCTCTGGAAAGCGGGCGCCGATGCGGTTGTCAGCCACCCGCGTGAAATTCCAGCCTTTGTTCCGATCGATACTCTCGAATGAATTTCTCTATCCGACTGATGAGGACGTGCCATGCGTGATCTCCTGAACGACCTTACGGAGGGCTTGAGCCATCCCGACCCGATCCTGCGTGCGCAAATTCAGATGCAGAAGCCCCTGCCGAAACGGTTCTACAAGGACGTGACCGTTGGAGAGGCAGAGGAGGGCGGCTTCACCATTCTCCTCGATGGAAAGCCGCTGCGCACCCCTGCCAAAAAAGCCCTCACCGTTCCGACGCGCGCGCTTGCGCAACTGCTGCGCGACGAGTGGGACGCTCAGAAAGACGTCGTCAATCCTGTGGTCATGCCCGTCTCACGACATGTCAACACGGCCATCGACGGTGTCGCCAATGACACGCAGGCGGTTTTCGAAGATATTCTGAGGTTCTCCTCCTCCGATCTCCTCTGCTACCGCGCCGCCGATCCGGAAGCGCTCGTCAAACGGCAGACGGATCATTGGGATCCGGTGCTAGACTGGGCCGCCAATGCGCTCGGTGCGCGGTTCATTCTCGTCGAAGGCGTCATGCATCAAGACCAGCCGCGCGAGGCTATTTCAGCTTTTGCCGTGACGCTGAAGAAATACGACACACCGATTGCGCTCGCGGCTCTTCACACCATGACGTCTCTGACCGGCTCCGCCATTCTGGCGCTGGCCGTGGCCGAGGGCCAAGTCTCGCTGGAAGAAGCGTGGGCGCTTGCGCATCTCGATGAAGACTGGACCGCAGAACAATGGGGCGAGGACGAGGAAGCACTGGAACGCCGCGCTGTCAGGCTCGTTGACATGCGCGCGGCATTCAGCGTTCTGGAGTCCCTGAAGGGCGCCGCTTAACGCTTTTCTAACCCTGATCAACGATCATGCGGTTATCTCACACCAAAGTCCCGCTCACCCGACGAAGGGGCCGAAAGGGCACTCTGGAGGCGTGAGTTTGTGCATCGTTTCCGTCGAAATTCGTTCTGATTTTCGAGCCGGTGTACGAGGGGAGCCGCTGAAGATGATCACCACGCTGAAGCGCTTTGGCATAGTTTTGCTGGCGTGTTTCACGCTCATGTCTTTCAGGCTGGAACCGGAAGCAACCAATGGCGACCGGCTCCTTTACGATGTGCGGGGCGCCTTTGTCGCCGCACGACCAGATGTCGCACCGGCGCTGATGCAATCCATCCATGCACAGGTGCAAAATGCGATCAAGACCACGGCACGGGGAGAAATTCGCCCGCGCGTCGTTCTGACCATCCGCCTTGCGTCTGTAACGCGCGCTCCTTTTTTCTTCGGAGAAAGGGCGTCAGCCAAGGTCATCGTTCGCGCCGCCGCGGTTGCGACAGGGGAGGTGATCGCGGAAGCGCGGTTCACGGCGACCGTCGTCAGTCTCGATGACAGCGCTATAGAGCAGGAGCTCGCTTACGGCGTAGCCGAGCGCGTGATCCGCGAATTCCGGCTAAATCGGCCGGGACCGACCACGCTCGCAACAGCGCTCTTCCCCTGACACCAGTCAGTCTCAGGCGCACGCTCAGATACTTTCGGTCTGTTATTTGACATACGCGATGTATGTTCCTATCTCACATACGTAACGTATGTAAATTTGACCTTGATGGTTTCAAACATCGAGACGTCACGAAGCGGAAAGTGAGATGGAAATGGGTAAACGCGACGCAGTTTTTCCGGCAAGCAGACACGCGCTATATGAGGAGCATGGCTATTCGGCAGCCATCCGCTCGGGCGACCTTTTATTCGTTTCGGGCCAGGTCGGCAGCCGCGCTGATGGAACAGCTGAGCCTGATTTCGAACAGCAGGTTCGCCTGGCTTTCGAGAATCTGAAGGCCACGCTCAATGCCGGCGGTTGCGATTTTGACGACATCGTGGATGTGACGACGTTTCACACCGATCCCGAAAACCAGTTCGGAACGATCATGACCGTGAAGAATGAAATCTTCAGCCAGAAACCTTACCCGAACTGGACCGCAATCGGCGTCAACTGGCTCGCAGGCTTTGACTTTGAGATCAAGGTTATTGCCCGCATACCGTGATGCGGGCAGGGCTGTAACGGCGGCTCATGCGCAGTACCGCCGTTACGATCCATATGCTTAGCCAAGCCGCTCCGCATGCCACTTCAGATGATCATCCATGAAGGTGGAGATAAAATAATAGGAATGGTCGTAACGCTCGTGCATGCGCAGGGTCAGGCCAATATCCGTGCCCTTGATTGCCTCTTCAAACAACCAGGGCCGCAAGCCATTTTCAAGGAAACTATCAGCCTTTCCCTGATCGATCAAAAACGCGGGAAAGCGCGCGCCATCTTCGACCAACGCGCAGGCATCATACTGCCGCCAGGCGGCCCTGTCGGCGCCAAGATATTTTTCCAGCGCCGGCTCAGACCAGTTAGCGGAGGAGGGTGCCACGATCGGCGCAAAAGCGGAGCAACTCCTGAAGCGCTCCGGGTTCTTCAGTGCGATGGTCATCGCGCCATGGCCACCCATCGAATGGCCGAAAATGCTCTGCCGGCTCATGTCGGCCCGGAAATGCTGGCCGATCAAGGCCGGCAGTTCTTCCGTGACATAGCTGTACATCCGGTAATGCTCGGACCACGGCTCCTGCGTGGCGTCGAGATAAAAACCAGCGCCCTTGCCCATTTGCCAGTTGGTTAGTTCGTCCGGCACGTCATTGCCACGCGGGCTTGTATCCGGGCAAACGATGATCAGTCCGAGTTCCGACGCCATGCGGCGATATTCACCTTTTTCCATGACGTTGGCGTGGGTGCAGGTAAGGCCTGAGAGATACCAGACAACGGGGCAGGGCTTGTGGATCGCCTTCGGCGGCACATAAACCGCAAAGGTCATCTCACATTTCAGGGTCTCCGACTGGTGGGAAAATACGCCCTGCATGCCGCCAAAGGCCGTATTTTGCGAGATAATGTTCATGAAGACAGTCCTCTTGAAAAGAAAATTGGTTCAGCCCGCAAGCGAGACGGCGGCATTCACAGCCGCCGCTACCAGAACCGTATTGAAAAAGAAAGAAACGACCGAGTGGAGCAACGTGACCTTGCGCATGGCGGTCGTCGTCACGCCCACATCCGACGTCTGCGCCGTCATGCCGATCACGACGGCGAAATAAAG
Organism: Agrobacterium sp. DKPNP3; assembly: GCF_052686535.1. Classification (NCBI taxonomy): domain Bacteria; kingdom Pseudomonadati; phylum Pseudomonadota; class Alphaproteobacteria; order Hyphomicrobiales; family Rhizobiaceae; genus Agrobacterium; species Agrobacterium sp. DKPNP3. Next base: position 32,697 of record NZ_JBQYSN010000029.1, read on the forward strand.
AAAATCATATCCGCACGGCTCCTTCGTCGACGGAAAATCCATGCCGCCGCGAGGCTGCTTTTTCCCATCCACCGTGGCGGGCCGCCAGTAGAGATGGGCGTAGTGCAGGGCGGTCATCGTGTGGATCGTCATCCACCCAAAGATCACCGAAGCGAAAGCGATGAGCAGCGTCCAGACGGTTTCGCCCTTGTGATTCAGCGCCTGGAACAGCGAGACAACCGCAACAGCAACGGCCAGCAGCGTGACGGCGATGATGGCAACCGCTGGCAGATCGTCGCTATCGGCGTGGGCCTTCAAATGTTGCGCCGTGAGGCTCGACAGCCTAAAGGCAATCAAGGTGAGATAGGTCAGGAAAAACAGCACCGCCGCAAACTCGATTGCCTCGGACGGAGCGAAAGCCAGCGCGCCGCCGAGGCCAATGGCGCCAGCAAGGAAAGCGATGACGAAGGGTTTATGGCGACGATAGCTGTTGCTTTTCGGACTGGCCGAGGTCATGGGCGGCACCTTTCTGTTGGCACCCTCACTTTTTGACACGGCGGCAGAAACGGTCAAGCGTCTCCAGAAAAGCCGAACGGTCGCGCGGCGAAAAAGCGGCGTTATAGCCTTTGCTTTCGCCGGTTTCGCGCAAATGCGCGCCGAGGTCACGCATCGCCGTCGCCATGCCAATATTCGATGGATCGAACACGCGCCCCGTTGGCCCGGTCACCAGCGCGCCCTTGGCAACACAGCGGCCCGCGAGCGGCACATCGGCGGTAATGACAATATCGTTCTCACCGGCATGGTCGGCGATCCAATTATCCGCGGCGTCGAAACCAGCCGACACGATCACATTTTTTACCATCGGGTCGCGCGATGGGCGCAGACCGGAATTGGCAACGAAGGTCACCTCCAGGCCATGCCGTTCCGCCACCTTGAGAACTTCCGGCTTCACGGGGCAGGCATCGGCATCGACATAGATTTGCGGCTTTTGTGACATGGACACTCTTGATGGATATTCCCGCCACGCTTCTAAGGCTAAACGCCACGATTACCAAGCCCATCAAAGCCGAAATAGCGATGAGGCGTCGCGTGAAAAATCCTTGTCACGAGAGCTAAAGGTGGCTATGTTCATGTTATGTTCCATTCGGGCAGGTTGATCAAATGCTGGAAGAGTTCATCGTGCAGGCCAAGTCCAATACCTATGTCGGTGGCGGCGATCAATCCGCAGCGCCAACGCGTCCGGGGTCGCACGATCTCGGCTACCGCGAAGGCGACTGGCACTATATCGACAGTTATTTCGGAGGAACCGACTTCATCGGCCAGGAGGTCGTCTGGCATCGGGGCGTGCCGGTGTGGGCAATGAGTTATTATGGTCGAATTCTCCGGCCCGACATGATCGACGGAACCACGGCCGGCGAGGTCATACAGCGCTCGCTTTCCACGCTCTATCGGGAGGGCCGGTTTCTCGGCGGCTTCACCCATCCGGTCGACGACCTGACCTATGTCGACACCAATGCTGGAGACTTCAACTCCTTTACCGGCCTCGAACGGATTTACCGCGGACATGTGGAGACATACCGACTTGACTATCACGGCGGGATCATAAAGCCATGAGAGAAAAGCGGATGGAGCGATGGTACTGCCATGCCCCATCCGATTATGAGATCAGCCGGGCTGCTTGGTCTTGCGCAGATAGGGAAGAACGGTGTCGTAGGACCCGAACCGGGCAATTGCATCCTCGTTGGAAACAGCGGCGGTGATGATGACATCCTCACCCTGTTTCCAGTTCGCTGGCGTCGCCACCTGGTGTTTGGACGTCAGCTGGATGGAATCGATAGCGCGAAGAATTTCCTCGAAGTTCCGCCCTGTGGTCATTGGGTAGGTGAGGATCAGCTTGATCTTCTTGTCGGGACCCACGACGAAGACGGAGCGCACGGTGGCGTTATCCGCCGGCGTTCGGCCTTCGGAACTGTCGCCAGCGCCCGCCGGCAACATGTCATAGAGCTTTGCGACCTTCAGATCCTTGTCGCCGATCAGCGGATAGTCGACACTGAAGCCTGTTGCCGTGCGGATATCGTTTTTCCATTTCTCATGGCTCTCGACCGGATCAACCGAGATGCCAATGATCTTGACGCCACGCTTCTCAAATTCCGGCTGCAGTCCGCCCATCGCGCCAAGTTCCGTCGTGCAAACAGGCGTGAAATTCTTCGGATGCGAAAACAGCACCGCCCAGCCGTCACCGATCCAGTCGTGAAAGCTCACCGGACCATGTGTGGTCTCGGCCGTGAAGTCGGGTGCTATATCGTTGATACGCAAGCTCATCTGATGCTTTCTCCCTGATGCTTGTTCCGAAAAAAAACGGGGGTTTTCGAAATCCATGTCTGGCGCAGGAGCTTAGAGTTTTTGCGTCAAATGGCCAGCCTTTTCGTTGGTTACCCGGGAACGTCTGCTTCAGCCTCGGCTGTGAAACAGTCTGGTTGGCCAACCCGGCTACCGGATAGATCAAGCTTGTCTCGGCTCATGCCCACGCTCATTGTGACGCTACGTGGCAAGAGTACGTTCGCCACGTCGCTTGCAACGCGAAGGCGCCAGCGAGGCGAGGGCGGTGGCGCATCGCGCGAATTTACACCACCGATCAACGTCCTCGCGGTGGCTACGTCTCGCCGAGAGCCAACGCCATATCGTAGCGGTCCAATCCTTTGCCGAAACCGTCAGGCGTGATCTTCAAAATTTCGAAACCGAAGCGCCCATAGAAGCAGTAGGTGTGCTGGCTCGTGGACAGCAGCACGTCCGAGACGCCGACCAACGCCCGGGCACGGATCAATCTTTCCTCCGTCAGCCGCTTGCCTAGACCTCGCTGGTGGTACCCGCTGTGCACCATGCCCCAGGTCAGAGAAGCGCTTGTCGATCCCACCTCAAGACTCAGCCCGCCACATGCGACAACGGCTTCGTTCAGCGTGACTACCAGATAGTGGTCATCCATTCCGCTAAGGTTCGCGAGAAAGGCGGCGAAGTCGTCGCGTTCCTCTGAAGTGAAAAATAGGGGCATGTTGCTATCGAAGATCGACAAGCAGGAGAGGAAATCGCCATTTTGGTAAGGCCGGGATAGGATCATGTTCACCAAGAAAGTCGAGCGCCGGAACCGCATTCCATCCCGCCATCTCACCGAAAATGTGGCGACAAGGTTGAAATGTGGGGGATCGCGCAACGATAAAATGTCGTCTATTGTCAAGTCAACGGGTTTGAGATGCGACACTTCCGCCGAAGACCACCCCCCGACCGGACCGGCTGCGCCGGGTTGCGAGGGCGGGGAGGGGCGGGCGATAAGCCCACCTGGCTTTAGCTTCCTCGGTCGTCACGCAAAGAGAGACAATCGAGGAAGTAACCAGGCGGTCGCATGAGGCCAAGACCTGCGCGATTTTTTGCACACCGTGCTTTTCTATCCGAGAATCATTGCAGCCATTTAACGGTCCACGACAGGCGACCGGTGAACGGAGCGAAGCGTATCGACGGTCCGATAGGGCAGCGTAAAACTCTCGTGCATGATTTCCAGGCGGCTGTGACGCCGGTTGCTGGTTGCTGGCGTTTCTAAGAGACGAGACCGGGCATGCCGTCGATCTCATATGGATTAAAAGCCGATGCATTTGGCTCCGGCTAATGCCCAGGACGCCGGCGGCCTTGACGACACTCAGGCATCAATCGTGAATCTTTTGGATAACTTCGAGGCGATGCAATTCTTTCTGCAACATGGTGATCAAAAAGGACATAGCAACTCCGAACGTTCCTGACGGCAGTCAGGCTGAACATCGTCCCATACTTGCTCCCAAGTTGGATATTGACCAGCTTCGTCATGCGAGGAGAGTGTCGCATTTCCATCCAGCCTAACCGTCGCATCACTAAATGGGCGCCAAAAACGATGTGGCGGCAAGGTTGAAATGTCGCGGATTGTGCAAAGTTAAAATGTCGTCTGCCGCTCTCGCAGCCCTTTAGAAATGCGACACTGACCGCCTCCTTGCTCTGACGGTCAGCCCCCGACCGGACCGGCTGGGCCGGGTTGCAAGGGAAGGGCGGGGGCGGGTGATGGAACACCCCTTCGGCTTTAGCTTCCTCATTCGCGATGACCGCTTTGCGCCAAAAGCGGACATCTAACGCATCGTATTTCTTGCTACACCACAACCGGCGGAGGAGCATTCAGGAACACAGTGACCAACCCGGTAAAGTTTGTGGGCCGGACATGGTCGGCCATACCCGCCAAACTTGAATTTTATCAAGTTGGTGGCAGAGGGATGAGGAACGCCATTTTCAGCTTTGGAGTATAGGCTATGGAGCAAGAAATAGGTCGCCCCCGTGTTGCTCTGGTTCACTTTCCGCCGGCGTCGGCTTTTAAACGAAACCCAAACATCGCGTATATCATGTCTTCGAAAGTTGCCTCGCCTCTGACGAAGAAGGTCCTCATGCCAAAAAAAATGGCGAAAGCATTCATCATCAAAAAAAAGCTAACGACGCATCCAAGCCAAACGGGGAAAGCGAAATAGACGTATACCGGAATGAGAAGAAAGAACCCTCGATAAAACTCCTCGTAAAAATACGTCAAACACATTGCCGGTAGGCTGAAGGCGCATGCAAGGACTAGAAAATACGGCAAGAGCAAATATGTCTTGCCGTCTTTGTAAATTTTGAACGCTCTGCGAGCTAAATCGGTCTTTCTCACGGGCACTCCGCAAATTTAAAATGAATAAAGCCGAGCAAAACAGCAAAATCAATACGACTTTGAAAACCTCTTGTCACTTCAAGTTTTCTCACGTCGGACACCCACGCAAAAGGTCGCTAGAAGCGCGTTTTTCTAGGTTCTTATGATTGACTCGAAAAATGCCGGAACACAGCAAGTCGTCGATGTTTATTCCTATGATTATGGGCGGCAATTCAAAATGTGTATTATGGGGCCGGGCTACCCGATCTGCGCATAAATACCTCTCTCCTGTCTGTCGAACAGTGTTGCAGAGATCATGGAGAGACTAGGCGAATGACCGCTTGGGCCCGGAAGCGGACTTCATTCAGCCGCATCCATTCGCGCCAAAGTTCGAGCACGCTTGGCAATCACATCCGGATCATTCATGAAATCCGTGCGCGGACCGGGTTTGCGGCCTCTCGGCTTGTAGCCGATCTTCTCACTGTTGGTCTTCGGCGCAGGTGCGTGGTCTCGATCTTGCTGCTCTTTGATGTAGGCCAGCACTTCGCCGAGACGCTTGTTCTCGACCACAGCCGCATGGGTCACGCGCTGGTCCTTGTCGAAGATCTTGTAAGGCAACGAGTGACCTTTCCATCGAATATCCAGTCGACCATCAGCGTAAGCGTATGTCTCGACATACCTTCCAACCAGGCCGCGCGTGACGTCGTTCTCCTCAAGCATGATGCGTTTACGCTCATAGGAGAATGAAAGCTGTGCGCCGACGTGTCTTTGCTCGCGTTTGCAAAGCACGTCATTCAGCCTGCTTGGCGCCAGATTGACAGGCCGATGGAGGTTGTCGGGGCGGGTAGGGGTCACCGCAAAGCGGTCATTGTATCGATCGATGAAGGCTGGCAGAAACGCATTGCCGGTCTCCATGTCACTGATCTTGGCAAGCCTCAATTCCTTGACCAGCCGATCCTGCAATGTCCTGTTCATACGCTCGACGCGTCCCTTGGCCTGGCTGGAATTGGCGCAAAGGATCTCGATGTGCAGCTCCGATAGCGCGCGACCAAACTGCGTCATGCCTTGCCCGCCCTTGGCATCGTTCCGGGCGACACGAAAAACGGAATGTTTATCGGAGTAAAAGGCGATAGGTGCGCCATGCTTTTCAAGGTAAAGCGAAAGCGCCTCGAAATAGGTAAAAGCGCTCTCCGATCGAACAAACCGCAGTTGCATCAACTTTCCTGTCGCATCGTCGACGAAGACCAATAGCGAGCAGGCGGGCCCACGATCCTCAAACCAACGATGCTCGGAGCCGTCTATCTGTACCAGTTCACCATAGGCCTCTCGTCGCAACCGCGGCTGATGAAACGCCCGCCGCTGTTTTCTCGAAAGCCATATACCGGCATCCTGCATCCACTTACGCAGCGTCTCACGCGAGACCGTAATGCCATGCTCTTCCTGAAGCTTCTCGGCCGCCAGCGTTGGCCCGAAATCAAGGTAGCGTTCTCGCACCAGCATCAAAACGTAATCACGGACGCCGGTGGCTATTTTATTGTTTGACGGGCGACCAACTGCCTTGTGTCTGATCGAGGCAGCGCCGGTGGCCTCAATACGACCAATCAGTCTCTGAACGTGGCGGGCGCTGATTGCCAGCACATGCGCCGCTGCGACGATCGTCATGCGGCCATCAACGACTTTCGACAAAACCTCGATTCGCTGCAAATCGCGCTCGCTCATCGTAATCAATCCCATCTGCAATCTCCCAGATGCCAATCAGACCCGGGAAGTGTGACATTCCAACTTTGCAGAAACAGGACACTTTAACTTTGCGGCTACAAACGATAATCGCATAAGATAGATTATGGAACTTTGGCGGATTAATGGCGCAGTGTGCGTCTCTTCACTCACCACCTCGGACACAGTCTTCACATCATGAACAATCGACGAAACCATCCGTCCATATGCCATAACATGCCCTCAATTGATCTTGAAAATTCAGAACGATAAAGCAGCTTCCTAATCTTGTGTCACAGTTCGCCTGAGGCTTCCCGGCGTCTCTGCTCGAGCTCTTCGCTATAGCGCCGCAGCGTATGGCTCTCCGTCAACAGGCCGACGGGTCGGTTTTCGATTTTGTCGTTGACCACCACGAGCGCTTCGCTTTCCGCGGCATCGAAGGCTGCGGCTGCCTGGCGGGCGTTCATGGTTGGTAGCAGCACGTCGTTCTTGTAGTGCAAATAGGTTTCCATGCTGATCTTGCTCGGATCCCGGTCCATTGGATCTGCGTAGATTTCCGGTACGAGCACGATACCGGCGTAACGGCCGTCGTCATGGGTCATGATCACGCGCTGGGTCGAACCGAGCGGAAATTTTTCCTTGAAGGCTGGCAGTCCCATGCTGACGTTGGCCTTGCGGATATCGGCGCGCATCATCTTGCCGACCGTCAGGTCACGGATCCAGCCAATGTCATGAGCGCTGCGAATGCTTTCGCCACGCAGGTGAAAGCGCCAGGTGGCAAAGGAGTAACCAAATGTCGTGCGCACCACAAGCGATGTGGTGATGACGGCCGCAAGAACCAGCGCCGTGATCTGGAAGTCGCCCGTCAGTTCCAGCGCGAGAAATGTCATTGTCAGCGGACCGCCGATGATGGCGGCGGCAAAGGCGCTCATACCGATTACGGCGTAAACGATGGGCGCAGTCGAGCCATAACCGATATAGGGTGCGCAGAGGGCGAAAATCTTCCCGAGAAGTGAGCCCATGAAGAGAGACGCAAAGAACAGACCACCGCGGAAGTTCGAGCCTATCGAGATCGCGCTGGCTGCAGCCTTCAACAGGAACAAGCCCGCAAGCCCGTAGATCGTCAAGTCGGCATCCATGTTGAGATGCAAGGCCCCATGGCCGCTCGAGAGAACCTGCGGTGAAATCAACGCCAGCCCACCAACAACGATGCCGCCGAGCGTCGGACGCAGCCAGCCAGGAATAGCACTTTTGCGGGCCGTCTCCTCAATGAAGGATACCGCCTGCATAAGCACGATACCGATGGCCGCGCACACAACCCCAAGGAAAATAGCCGGCACATAATCGGCAGGCGTCACGCGGCTGGCGTCGACGATATCGATGGAGAGGCCATGGCCGCCAATCAGGCCGATAACTGTTGTCGCCACCAGCGCTGAAACGATCAGCGGTGCTAGCGTCACGACAGTGTAGGTACCGATGATGAGTTCGATGGCGTAAAATGCGCCAGTCAGAGGTGCGTTGAACGCCGCTGCGATGGCGCCTGCGGCGCCGCAGCCGACGAGGATGCGCATGTCCCCTCGCCTCAGTTTCAGCTTGATTCCGATCTTCGATGCGACGCCGCTGGCGATCTGTGTGTAACCCGCCTCAAGCCCGACGGAGGCGCCAAAACCGTTGGAAACGATGTTCTGAACGCAGACGATGATGCTGTCGGTGAGCGACAGGCGGCCACCATGAAGTGCATTTGCCTCGATGGGGTCGACCATCGGTTTTTTGCGCGTTTTGGAGAGGATGAAGATGATCAGGCCAAGCAGGACACCGCCCATGATCGGCCCCAGCAGCACGATCTGACCAGAGAGATTGCTGCTGCTCAGACGTTCGACGCCAAAGACGAGCACGTGCAATGCCGTGCTCAAAGCGCCAATCAAGGCTACCAAAAGGCCGGCTGCGATGCCGATGAGCACGGCAAGCGCGACAAGGCCAAGTTCGCCGCGCCGGAACATGGCGCGCAGGCGGCTGGCGCGCAGATTGTCGAAGAAGCTCGCCATACTCGGTGCACGGAAAGGCTTGGTCGACATGCTGTTCCTTTTCAGGCGGCGTCAGGCGGCTTCTAAATCGATCTCGATTTCGAAACGCATCTGATCATAAGCCGGTTCAACATGATCAGGCGTTTCATGCATCACCGTCTCATAATCGAGCGGAATATGCATGTGGGTCAAGATCGCCCTTTTGGGTGCCAGTTTTTCGATCCAGCTAAGCGCCTGTTCGAGTGAAAGATGGCTGGGGTGATAGCGATATTGCAGGGCGTCGATGATGAGCACCTCAAGCCCGGCGAGTTTCGGCAGGCTCTCGGCCGGAAAATCGCTGATATCGGTGCAATAGGCCACATCACCAATGCGGAAACCCAGGGAATGGACGTCGCCATGCTGCTGCATATGTGCCTGGAAGGCGATTGGGCCTCCGGCTCCATCAATAACGACTGGCTCGTTGATATCGGCGATCAGATGGGGTCGCGCAATCGGCGGATAATTGCTGCCCGCCGGCGTCTCGAGACAATAGGCAAAACCATCGCGGATGCGCGCCATGGTAACAGGATCGGCATAGATCGGGACGCGGCTTTTCTGCAGAGCGAAATAGATGCGCAGATCGTCAATGCCATGCAGATGGTCAGCATGGGCGTGGGTGTAAAGCACGGCATCGACGGCCTCCACCTTCGCGGCGATCATCTGCTCGCGGAAATCCGGGCCGGTATCGATGACGGCAGTGGTCTTGCCACCGTCAGGGCCGATCTGCTCCACCATGAAAGCCGCGCGCGTGCGCCTGTTCCTGGGGTTGTCAGGGTCGCAGGCACCCCAGTCGCCGTTGATGCGCGGAACGCCGGGCGACGACGCGCATCCGAGAACCGTGAAGCGACGACGGTAGATTGCCACACCTACACCCTTGTCATCTTGGAAAAGCAGCGAAACGCGTTTTCGGTGGTGATTTCGGCCATGCGCTCAAAGGAAATACCGTGCACCTCGGCCAGAACCTCCGCCGTGTTGACCACGTAGGACGGCTCGTTGCGTTTGCCACGCCAGCGCTTCGGCGCAAGATAAGGCGCGTCCGTTTCGACGAGCAGCCTGTCCAGCGGCACGGTGGCGGCGATATCGCGGATGTCCTGCGATTTCGGGAAGGTCAGAATGCCGGAGAAGGAAACATAACCGCCGAGCTCGACACCGGTTTTTGCCAGTTCAGGACCAGCAGAGAAGCAGTGCAGAATAAAGGGGAAAGCACCCTTATCGCTTTCCGCGCGCAAAATGGAGGCCATGTCGTCGTCAGCGCTGCGGCTATGAATGACGAGCGGCAGACTGGTTCTCCGCGCTGCATCGATATGGCGGAGAAGACCAGTCTTCTGGTCTTCCGGCTTCTGCGTGTCGTAGAAATAATCCAGACCCGCTTCACCGATCGCCACGATCTTGTCATGGCTTTCCGCCAAACGCACCAGATCGTCGGCGGAAATGTCGAGCTCTTCGTCGGCATTGTTCGGATGTGTCCCGACTGAGCAGAAGACAGATGGATAGTATTCCGTGATCTTCAAAAGCTCCGGCAGACGGCGCACCCGGGTCGCAATCGTCACCATCTGGCTCACACCCGAAGCGTGTGCGCGAGCGATGATATCGTCGCGCTCCGCCTCGAAATCGGGGAAATCCAGATGGCAATGGGTATCGATCAGCATGGTTACGCCTTCACGCTTCGGGGGCGACGTAACGCGGGAACACCGGCTTCGGCGCTTCGAGCGGTGTGCCCGGAACCAGACGACCGGCGTCGCCCAACGCCGCGAAGTCGCGCTTGTCGGCGGGCGCCGCAACGAGATCGAGAAGCTTTTCACAGGAACCCGGCATGATGGGCTGTAAGAGAATACCGATCTGGCGTACCACTTCCGCCGTCACGTAAAGCACGGTGCCCATCCGCTCAGGGTCCGTCTTCTTCAGCGCCCACGGTTCCTGCGAGGCGAAATAGCGGTCGGTCTCGGAAACGACCGCGATGATGGCGGCTACCGCGCGGTGAATGAGCTGCTTGCCCATCTCCTCACGGCAAATGGCGAGCAGATCGTCTGCAGACGCCAGCATCGCCTTGTCTTCGTCGGTCAAAGGACCGGGCGTCGGGATCTTGCCGTCGCAATTCTTCACGATCATCGACAGTGAACGGCTGGCCAGATTGCCGATGCCATTGGCAAGGTCGGCATTGATGCGGGTGGCGATACCCTCTTCGCTGTAACTTCCGTCCTGACCGAAGGAGACTTCGCGCATGAAGAAATAACGGACCTGATCGAGGCCGAAATGGGCAACCAGATTGGCGGGATCGACGACGTTGCCGAGCGATTTCGACATCTTCTCGCCTTTGTTGAGCAGGAAGCCATGCGCATAGACGCGCTTGGGAAGGGGCAGCTTCGCGCTCATCAGGAAGGCCGGCCAGTAGACCGCGTGAAAACGAATGATGTCCTTGCCGATGATATGCACATCGGCCGGCCAATACTTCGCGCGCGGACCGTTCCTGTCTTCGAGGTAGCCCGTTGCGGTGATGTAGTTGGTCAGCGCATCGACCCAGACATACATGACGTGCTTCGGATCATTGGGGACCTTGATGCCCCAATCGAAGGTGGTGCGGGAAATCGACAGATCCTTCAGGCCGGATTTCACGAAGGAGATGATTTCGTTACGGCGTTCTGCCGGGCCGATGAAGTCCGGGTTCTCCTCGTAGAGCTTCAGCAGCTTGTCCTGGTACTCGGAGAGCTTGAAGAAGTAGCTTTCCTCCTCGACCCATTCCACCGGCGTGCCCTGCGGGCCGTAACGGACGCCATCGGCGCGCACTTCGGTCTCGTCCTCGGCGTAATACGCCTCGTCACGAACGGAATACCAGCCGGCATAGCTGTCCTTGTAGATGTCGCCGCTTTCGGCCATCAGGTTCCAGATATTGCGCGAGGTCTCGTGATGACGTTCTTCCGTCGTGCGGATGAAATCGTCGTTGGACGCGTTGAGCAGCTTGCCCATCTCGAGAAACTGATCGGAATTTCGCTCCGCCAGTTCTTCCGGCGAAATGCCTTCCGCACGTGCCGTCTGCTGCATCTTCTGGCCGTGCTCGTCCGTCCCGGTCAGGAAGAACACATCCATTCCATCCAGGCGCTGAAAGCGCGCCATGGCGTCCGTCGCAATCAACTCATAGGCGTGCCCGATATGCGGCTTGCCATTGGGATAGGAGATCGCGGTGGTGATGTAGAATGGTGTTTTGTCTGTCATGACGGTCTATCGACTTTACAGGCTGTTTTTTGGATAGACCGCTCATAAACCATTGTTCGCAGCAGCGAAAGAAAAAGAGTACATTTTGTACGAGGGCTTGCGGACAAAGTAGGGTTTTGGCGGAGGATTGATTCCGCACTCCTTCACCCCGGACGAAATCCGGGTCCAGCGCGATCAAGTCCTTGATCGCAAAAGGCTCCTCTCATACGCCAACGCGCCTTGGCTGGATACCGACTCGAGGCCGGCATGACGGAAGAGGAAATCGTACGTTCCGTGCGATCCCTCGCCTTCAGACGCCCCGAATATCTTCCAAAATGGAAAGCACCATTTGCTTCTTGTCGAGATTATAGGCCTGCGCGACGGTGATACGTTCGGCAAGCGCCGAAGAAAGCCTTGCATTTTTCTCCGCCGCGGCAATGTCGCCAGCCATTGCGGATGCCCGCGCCCGGGCCATCAGCTCTTCGGTCACATGCTCCATGAAGAAACCAAGGACGATGTCGCCGTCCTTCTGCGCCAGAACCTCTGCCAGCTTGTGCATGCGCTTGCGCGCTGCTGGCCCTTCGGCCGACATGACCTCGGCAAAGGCCTCGACAATGTCGGAGCCGCCGTAATTCATCAGCTTCAGCGCCTGCGCAACGCTGCCCTTCGAGGCCTCAAGCAGGGCGTCGCGTTTTTCGCCCTCAGGACTGATGCCGAGATGATCGAGCGATTGCACCATGGCTTCGTCGGAAAGCGGCAGCAGTCTCAGAGGCATGCAGCGCGATCGGATGGTCGGAAGCAGTTTACCCGGGGCGTGCGACAGCACGAGGAACATGGCCCGCTTCGGCGGCTCTTCCAGTATTTTAAGAATGGCATTGGCGGCATTGCGGTTGAGATCGTCGGCCGGATCGATGATGACGATCCGCCAGTTTCCTGTGCCCGATGTCTGCGAAAAGAAGTGCCCTGCCCGCCGCACCTCATCCACGGTGATCGCGGATTTGACGCGCCCGCTCTTCTCATCGACCGGGCGCGTGAGATGCAGGAGGTTATGCGAGGCGCCGGCAGTAATCTGGCGGCTGACAAGCGACTCCGGTTCGGGGTCGGCGAGATAATCCGGCGCCTGGGTCGGATCAGGATAGCTCAAGACATGATTGGCAAAACGAAAGGCAAGCGTCGCCTTGCCGATACCCTCCGGCCCTTCGATCAGGATCGCGTGGTGGCCCTTGCCGGAACGATAGGATTGCGCAAGAAACGCTTCCGCTTCTTCATGGCCGAAAAGCTTCGTGTTCTGCTGCGGCGCGATGGCGCCGTCGAGAACGCCCGGAACGTCACTCATGCGCGGCGTCCGAAGCGTTTCCGACACGCGAAAGCAATGGCTCAACGAATGACATGACGTCTTCCGTCACCTTGTCTTCCGGCTGATCTGCATTCACGATCCGGCAACGACGCGGTTCGGCAAGCGCAATATCCAGATAGGCCTCGCGCCGCTTCTCGTGGGTGTCAATTTCTTCTTTTTCGAATCTGTCAGGAGCCGCCCCCTCGTCCGCGCGCTTTCTGGCACGCGCAAGTCCCTTTTCAGCGGCAATATCGAAAATAAGCGTCAGTTCCGGCAAAACGCCATCAATCGCGATGCGTTGCAGCGTCTCCACGAAGTCGGGCTCCAGATTGCCGGTCGTGCCCTGATAGACACGCGAGGAATCAAGAAAGCGGTCGCAAAGCACGATCTCGCCGCGCGCGAGCGCTGGTCGAATAACCTCTTCGACGTGATCGTTGCGCGCAGCGGCAAACAGGATCGCTTCCATGCGCACACCGAAGGATTCCGCTGCCCCTGAGAGAATGACGTGGCGCACGGCCTCAGCCCCCGCCGAACCGCCTGGCTCACGGGTCACCACGACCTCAAAACCACGGCCGCGAAGCGCCTGTGCAAGGGTGCGAATCTGCGTCGACTTGCCAGCGCCCTCGCCGCCTTCGAAGCTGATGAACAATCCGGTCTTTTCGGCCAATGTCACGTCCTGCGCGGGTTTCCCTGAATTCGAAATGCCTGTTTACAGCATCGAACCGAAATCTGTGAAGCGCTTTTCGGAAAATCCGGTTCCCAAACAATAGCATGGGATAAATGCCGACCAATCGATGGGCTTTCAGAGCCAGAACAGCAGCAGTTCCTTCAGCGCACCCGCCGCATTCTGGGTCAGTGACCCCTTGCCTACCGCCGCCTTTGTGTAAAGCGGAACCTCGCGCAGCAGTCGCTCTCCCGAGAATATCCTGAGCGTACCCGCATTCGCGCCAGCATCGAGTGGCGCATTGAGGGGCCAGCGATAGACGATGCGGCCGGAAATTCTCTCGGGGTTGTTGACCGGCACGAGAACGCTCACGTCCTCCTTCGGCGAAAGATCGACGGAAGATGCCGCGCCACCGTAGACGCTGACCGAGCCGACAACCTCGTCCCTGCTGAAAAGATGGCGTTTTTCAAAGGCGGTCAGGCCCCAATCGACGACGCGGCGGGTTTCTTCCTGCCGCGTCTTGTCGTCTGCGATGCCCGCAAGCGCCAGATACACACGCCGGCCGTCGCGTTCCGCCGAAACCACGGCTGCAAAGCCCTGCCCCTCTGCAAATCCCAGCCCCAGCCCATCAATGCCGCTCCCCGGCGTCAACAGCGTATTCTTGTTGCGCTGGAAAATCCGGTTCCACTCAAAATCAGGCTTGGTGAAAAGCCCGTAACGTTCCGGGTACCTGTCATGGAGATGCTGCGCAAGACGCACCATATCCTTGGCCGTCGTCTGGTTGCCGGGGTCTGGCAGCCCCGTCGAGTTTTTAAACGTGCTTTGACCCATGCCAAGCTCGCCTGCCCGCGCCGTCATCCGCTTGGCGAAAGCAGCATCCGACCCTGCCATGCCTTCGGCGACGATGATGCAGCCATCATTGGCGTTCTGGACGATGATCCCCGTTAGAAGATCGTTGATGCTGATCGACGATTTCAGAGCCGCAAACATTGTCGAGGTGCGGGACGGCGCGCCGCCGGTCCGCCACGCATATTCCGAGACAGGATAAACCGTCTCGGCGGTCACCTGCCCCTTGGAAAGCGCATCCATCACCACTTCCACCGTCATCAGCTTGGCAAGCGACGCCGGAGCAAAAGGCTGATTTTCGTTTTGCGACAGAAGAACGGTGCCGGTTTCGGCATCGATCATATAGGCCTGTTCCGCCTTGGCGATAAAAGGTCCAGTCTGTGCCTGAGCGGCGACTGCGTTCAGCAATGAAAAAGCGGCCGCCGCAATGGCTGACCGATAGGAGCGATAAATGGCCTTGCGCATGAAACCGCCCAATCCTGCCTGCAGCAACCGGCTGCCAGCCGTCAACGCAACAGGCAGCCTCTTTTTATCCGTCAGCGTGCTTTGGCCTGCTGACGCTTTACATGGGCGAGTATCGATTGCTCGTTGAGCGCGCCACGATCGACGAGCACGCTGTCGAACACGCGCGCTGTCTTTGTAACACTAGCCGATTCTTCGGAGTAAGCCGCCGCATATTTGGAGGAAGGCGTGGGCACGCGTAGATAATTGCCGCCCGGTGCTGCCGGCGCACGCATGAAGTTGCCTTCCGGCCGTTCCGCGAGGAAGGGGCCGATTTCCGGCAGAATTGCAAATTGTTCGAAGCTCGGCGCGGGACCATTAACAAGCGGCATGGCCTGAAGCGCCGCATTTTTCTTGGTCCCAACGAGCGCCGTCTGCGTGGACGCGCCGTAATTGGGGTTGGAGGTCGGCGCAGGAACGAAGTTCGGCGAGGCCGAAGCAACCATCACACCCGTTGCGATCTGTCCTTCAGGTGCGACGCCCGGCGAACGCGAACCCTTCGGGATATAGGAGGCCATCAGATACGGCATATCATGACCGTCCAGGGGGGCACGGCCAGCATATTGAACACGCACATTGGCGGTACCCGTGCCCTTCATGTCCAGAAGGTCGGCAGTCTTGCTGGATACGTCGATCAGGCGACCTTCGTGGAACGGGCCACGATCATTCACGCGCACGAGAACAGACGCGCCATTATCCATATTGGTGATGCGCGCATAGCTCGGCAGGGGAAATGTCGGATGTGCGGCAGAAAGATGTTCTTTGTCGTAAACTTCGCCGTTGGCGGTCAGACGCCCATGGAACGCGGAGCCATACCAGGAGGCAAGGCCTACCTTGTTGTAACCGGGCTCTTCTTTGGGGAAATAACGGCGACCCTTGACGGTGTAGGCATTGCCCAGCAACTCGCGTCCGCCACCCTTGGGTATGTTCTTGCCATCGGCAACGCGCGGGCTGGCCTTCACGCCATACTCGGATTCGGAAAAATATTCCTTGCTGCGCTTGGGTTTAGGCTTGGTCTCCGACGTGGTGGAACACGATGCGGTGGCTGCGCAAAGCACGGAAATTGCAAGCCACTTCACGCCCGACCTGGCGCTGATGCCGAGTTTATTGACCGAAGATTTCAAATCGTCTGCCCCACGCTACTATTGGCTCGGAGAACCGCACCCTCACTTGCCTCGATAATTGCCCCTGCCATCGAAGCACCTAACAGTCGTTTAATCTTGTGCATAACGTGGCGAAAATGCGAACGACATCTGCAAATTCGATAAAATTGTAATGAACGTGGTTAACGATTTCTTTCCATTTGCCTGCCTCCCAAAGCGGATCTTCCGTAAATCGTGTGTCTTTGAGAGAGCCAGAACGGAACAAATTAAGGGCAACCACGTTCTTTTCCCGCACAGAAACAAGCTTTCCGCCGGTGTCGGCTGAGGGAGGAAACATGATAAAGCTTATTCAGACAGCAAGTCTTGCGATCGGTGTCGCACTCGTATCCTTCGCCGCGCCGATCACGGCAAGCGCTCAGGACATGGAGTTGCGGATCGGACCCGA